>JAFGSY010000001.1 GCA_016934315.1 Candidatus Anaeroferrophillus wilburensis
GGGCTCCCTCCGCCATGCTTTCAACTTTTCAACCAGTAGCATAATTCATTCCTGTTTTTGAGTCATAAATTCAGAAACGGGGGGAAATTATTAGTCATATTGCTCAAGTGGTAGATTTTTATTGACTTTTACCGGGTGATTGGGATAGTTACTTTAGCTTTTCCAAAAGTATTAGGTTGCTGATTCTATGGTTCAGGACAGAATGGTAAGTACGCCAACAGAGAACACCCTGTTGTTTCGGCCCGGTGATTTTTCCAGTTTGGCGGCAGCCCTTGATTATGCCGCTACCGGGCAAACGGGATATAACTTTTATGACGGTCGTGGTCGGTTGGCCGAGGCGCTTTCCTATTGCCAATTGCGGGAAGATGCCTGCGGATTAGCCCGGCGGTTCCTCAGTCTGGGGGTTGAGCGGGGTGCAAAGGTGGCTTTGGTTGGTGATACGCATGCTGATTTCATGCGTTTTTTTTATGCCTGCCAATATGCCGGCCTGGTCCCAGTACCGTTGCCGGCAACTATTTTTTTGGGGGGACATCAGGCGTATGTTGAACAGCTTCGGCGGCTGTTGATTGATTCCCAGGCAGAGATCGCGGTGGCGCTGCCTGGTTTTCACACCTTTATGGCCGAAGCAGGCGAAGGACTGGAGCTCCGCTTCCTGGGGGAGCCGGCTGACTTCATTGCACTGCCGGCAGTCCAGCAGCAGCTTTCCCCCTCTGTTGCCAATGATGTCGCTTATCTTCAGTATACCTCCGGCAGCACCCGCTATCCCCGGGGGGTGATTATCACCCAGACCGCGGTGATGAAGAATCTGGCCGAGATCATTGTCCACGGTGTGCGGGTGCAGGCCGGTGACCGCAGTTTTTCCTGGCTGCCCTTTTTCCATGACATGGGTCTGGTGGGCGGCGTGCTGGCCCCCATGGCATCCCAGATATCGGCTGATTATCTCAATACCCGTGATTTTGCCATGCGTCCCCGTCTCTGGCTTACCCTCATGAGTCAAAATAAGAATACCATCTCTTTCAGCCCCCCCTTTGGCTATGAGCTTTGCGCCCGGCGGATTCGTGAACCGGAAGTGGAAAAATTTGATCTTTGTCACTGGCGGGTTGCCGGTATCGGCGCTGAGATCATTCGGCCGGACTCGCTGCGGCGTTTCGCCAGCCTTCTGGCTCCTGCAGGGTTCAGCGATAAAGCCTTCATGCCCTGTTATGGTATGGCTGAATGCTCGCTGGCAGTCAGTTTTGCCCCTTTGGGAGAAGGCTTTGCCGTCGATGTCATTGATGCTGATCATTTCATGACCACTCAGGAGGCACTGCCGGCGGCCGCATTTTCCCAAGGAACAGCAAGCAATGCCGGTTCTTTTGTGATCTGTGGTGTGCCCTTGCCGGATTATGAGGTGGAAATCCGCGGCGCTGATGGTCAGGTGCTGCCCGAGCGCCATTGTGGCACCCTGTTTGTCCGTGGTGCCAGTGTCATGTCGGGTTATCTCGGCAATGAGCTGCTGACCCGGGAAGTTCTTTCCGCAGATGGCTGGTTGAATACCGGGGATCTTGCTTATCGAGTGGGACAGAGCATTGTTATTGCCGGCCGCCAGAAGGATTTGATTATTATCAACGGCAGGAATATCTGGCCGCAGGATATGGAAAGCATTGCCGAACAGCAGCCGGAAGTACGGGTCGGTGACGCCTCGGCATTTTCAATCCCCGGTAGTAGCGGGCAGGAAAAAGCAGTTCTGGTGGTGCAATGCCGTGAGCTTGATCAGTCCGTGTGTATTGACCTGGAGCATCGGCTGCATGGTTTGGTGCAGCAGGCATTGGGTATTGATTGCCTCGTTGAACTGGTTCCCAGAAATACCTTGCCGCGGACAACCTCTGGTAAACTGTCTCGTTCAGGGGCACGAAAAGGATATCTTGAACGTCATGCCGGTGTTAAAGCGGCCATATCGGAAACCCTCTTTTCCATGCCTGATCTTGATGGGCAGGCTATCTAGATATCCCCTCTCCGGTTTTGTTCCAGAATGTCAGCCTGCCTTGTCAGACGTTCTCGGCATATCATTATTCCATCTAACTTCAGCATATGAAGCATTGTTTGTTGATTCCATCCGTCTTTATTCAGTTGGAAGATCATGACCGAGATGAAGAATCGTGTCATAGCGGTTACCGGAGTGACCGGCTTTATCGGCAGCCGTATTGCGCGGCATCTGAGTGCAGCCGGCTGGCAGGTAAGAGGCTTGGTTCGACGTCGGAGCAGCCGGGAACGGCTTGAAGGTGTTGCCGGGACATGGATTGAAGGTGATCTGACAAATAGTGCCAGCCTCCGCGAACTGGTGGCTGGTGCATCGGCGGTCATCCACTGTGCCGGAGCGGTTCGTGGCGCTGGTCCTGAGCCTTTTCAGCGGGTCAACGGTGCGGGGGTGGCACGACTCGTACCCGTGCTTGCGGCCATGACTTCCCCGCCGGCGTTGCTTTTGATTTCTTCCCTGGCAGCCCGCGAGCCCCTGCTTTCGGACTATGCTGCCAGCAAAAGGCGGGGTGAGCAGGAGCTTGCCGCCGCGGCCGGGTCGCTGTCGTGGGCGATTTTTCGCCCGCCGGCGGTCTACGGACCTGGAGACCGTGAACTTGTTCCCCTCTTTCGCCTGATGAAATGGGGTATTGCCCCCGTTCTCGGGGTTGAGGATGCCCGTTTTTCCCTTTTGCATGTGGATGATCTCGCGGCTGCAGTGATCAGCTGGGTTGGCCAAAAAAACCGGCAAAACGGTACTTTTGAGCTTCATGATGGTCGCCACGGCGGGTATTCATGGCGCGAGGTCATCGATACGGTTGTCCAGCTCAGGGGACATCCGGTCGTGCGTCTCCAAGTGCCGGTGCCGCTCCTTGCTGTGGCTGCTTCGTTCAATCTGCAGGCTGCCCGTCTGCTGGGTTATCAGCCGATGCTGACGCCGGGCAAAGTTCGTGAGCTGAAACATCTTGACTGGGTGTGTGACAATGCGCCCCTCCATCGGACTACGGGTTGGGTGCCCGAGATTTCTTTGGTTGAAGGTTTGCGGCCGATTGTGGCATAATGCAGCGTAGCGCTGGTACCGCCGATGGAGAGGTATCGTGCTTTTGGTTTGCACTGATTTCAGCTAAATTTTTTGAGGCTGACCCGGGGAGTTTCACTGACAATAAAGCAGTTTGAACTGCATCACCATGCCGTGGATTATGATAATGACCTACGATGAAATAGTTGGCAAACTGTATGACCTCCTGAGGGCGATGGTTGCTGAAGTTCCGGAGCTTCATGAGAATATGGAGCTGGCCGTTGATCTGGGATTGGATTCTCTGGCTGTCATGAGGCTGTTGGAGGCGGTTGAGGATGAATTTGACATTTCCATCCCCCTCAACGTTCTTTCCGATGTCCGAACCGTCAAAGATTTTGCCCTGCAGTTGCAGCATATTGTCGAGAAGGAATCCTAATGGCTATTTTTCATAAGTTGCACCAGCTTGAAAAAGCCCGCCAGGCCTTAGCCGATCAGGGTGTGCCCGTTCTGCATGTGGCAATGGACGAGATCCTTTCAGCTACCGAAGCGATGATCAACGGGCGTCGCACCATCCTTGCCGGCACCAACAACTATCTTGGCCTGACCTTTGATTCTGGCTGCATTGAAGCCGCCTGTCGGGCGACCAGGGAGGAAGGCACCGGTACCACCGGTTCAAGGATGGCTAATGGTACCCTGGCCGGCCATCTGGCGCTGGAAAAGGAAATTGCGGCCTTTTATGGTCAGCGTGGCGCCATGGTTTTTTCCACCGGCTATGTGGCCAATCTCGGTATCATTGCCAGCCTTGCCGGCCCTGGCGATATAATTCTTATAGATGCTGACTGTCACGCCAGCATCTATGACGGCTGCCGGTTAAGCGGTGCTGAATATATCCGTTTTCGCCACAACGATGCCGCTGACCTCGATAAAAGGCTGCGCCGTCTTGGTGACCGGGCGGCTGAAACCCTGCTCATTGTTGAGGGGATTTACAGCATGTTCGGTGATCGTGCCGCCCTGGCCGATATCGCCGCGGTCAAAAAATCCTATGGCTGTACCCTGCTGGTGGATGAGGCCCATGCCCTGGGGGTCTTGGGAGACCACGGTCGGGGGTGCACCGAGGATGCCGGTGTTGAGGATGAGGTCGATTTTATTGTTGGTACCTTCAGCAAGAGTCTGGGGGCGATCGGCGGCTACTGCGTCAGCAACCATCCTGAGCTGGAACTGGTCCGCTATGCCAGCCGGCCGTATATCTTTACCGCATCCTCTTCGCCCGCCTCCATTGCTTCGACCCGGGCTGCCCTGCAGATTATCGCCGCACAGCCAGAACTGCGCCGCCAGCTGTGGGAGAATGCTGAATTTCTCTATCAGGGGCTGCTGGAATCGGGAGCTATGATGGGTCCGGAGGCGGGTCCGGTGATTGCCGTCCGTCTGGATGACGCCCACAGGGCCTATCGCTGCTGGCAGGGATTGCTGGCGGCCGGGGTCTATGTCAATCTGGTTCTGCCCCCGGCAACCCCTGATGGCGGTTCCCTGCTTCGCTGCAGTGTCAGTGCGGCCCATACCAGAGAACAGATTATTGCCATTAGGAATGCTTTCGCCGTCCAGCTGGGCAAAAACCAGTAACCTGTTCCCGAGTAAGGCCGCTCCCATGCCATTTTTCTCCTCTTACTGTCCTTTGCCGTCATGCATCTCCTGGTAACTTTTTTCCGCACCTATTTGCGGCAAAGCATCATGATGATGCTGGCGTTGTTGCTCGCCGGTATTGTCGAGGGCTTCGGCCTGATGGCTCTCCTGCCTTTGTTGACTCTGACCGTGGGGGGGGATGTCGGGGGGATGGCGGACAGCCCGGCCGGCCAGGCGGTGGTCAAATATCTGGCGGCAGTCGGCCTTCAACCAAAGGCTGGAATTCTGCTGCTGGTTATCGTCCTCGCTGTCTTTTTGAAGAGCTTTCTTGTCCTGCTGGCCAAAAAACGGGTGGGATATACGGTTGCCCACGTAGCTACTGACCTGCGCCTTGGCCTTATTAGGGCTTTGCTGGCGGCCCGCTGGGAATTTTATGTTGGCCAGCCGGCCGGCAGCCAGGCCAACGCCATGGCCACTGAAGCTATGCGGGCTTCAGAGGCGTATCTTTGCGCTGCCACCATGGTTGCCAAGCTATTGCAGTCTTTGGTGTATATTGTGGTTGCCTTACTGGTTTCATGGAAGGCAACGTCGGTATCTCTGTTGACGGGTGTGTTTTTTCTTCTCATGTTTAGTCGATTGGTAAAGAAAGCCCGGCGGGCCGGCAGTAAACAGACAGCCTTACTGCAAAAATTGTTATCCCAGCTGACCGACAGTATGCAGGCGATAAAACCGATGAAAGCCATGGCTAGGGAACATGTGGCCGAGGCTATCATGGTTACTCAAACAACTGGTTTGAACAAGGCATTGCGCAAACAGGTACTCAGCAAAGAGTCATTAAAGGCTCTGCAGGAGCCGATGATCACCATGATCCTGGTGATTGGTTTATATGTTCCCCTGGTTTATTTGCATATTCCCATGGCTTCAGTCATGGTGCTGGTTTTTCTGCTAGCCAGGATTCTGACGCAACTGGGTAGTGTTCAGCAGCAGTATCAGAAAATGGTTATTTTTGAGAGTGCCTATTGGTCTCTTGTGGCTAAAATTCAGGCAGCAAAAAAAGAGCGGGAACCGGTAATGGGTGCTGCTCAGCCGACCCTCAACCGTGGTGTTTACTGTAGGAATATCAGCTTTGCTTATGATGATGTTAAGGTGTTTGACGATGTCTCAATGGAATTCCCCTGCCAGTCATTTACCGCTTTGGTTGGTCCTTCCGGGGGTGGTAAAACCACAATAGCAGACCTGCTGACTGGTTTGTGCCGTCCTCAGCAAGGTGAAATATATGTTGATGATCTGGCTTTACATGAGGTGGATGTACGCCAGTGGCGCCGGATGATTGGCTATGTCCCCCAGGAGACGCTTTTACTGCATGATAGTGTTTTTGCTAATGTCACCGTCGGTGAAACAGGGATTGGTGAGCCTGAAGTAATCGCTGCTCTACAGGCTGCCGGTGCCTGGGAGTTTGTTTCGGCCATGCCGCAGGGGATCTATTCAGATGTTGGTGAGCGGGGTGGGAAATTATCGGGCGGCCAGCGGCAGAGGCTGGCCATTGCCAGGGCCCTGGTCCATAAGCCGCGGCTTTTAATCCTTGATGAAGCCACGAGCGCGCTGGACCGGGTGAGTGAGGAGGCTATCTGTCAAACACTGCAGACCTTGCGCCATGAACTGATTATCCTGGCTATTTCCCATCAGCCAACCATGGTTGCCGCTGCCGACCGTACCTACCGGCTTGAAAACGGCAAGATTTTTTTGTCTGTGGAGTAGCAACCGTAAGGGGACCGGTGCCGTCTGTCCACCTGGTAAGGAGCTCGTGATCGTCGATGCAGGTTGCCAAGCTATGACCTCTTGTCGGCCGAATGGACCGTCGGTATTTTTCGGTGGACCGCAGCAGCCGGGGAGATTGCGTGACCTCCTGGCCAAGCATATTGACCAGGTACCAGCTGGCGGTGCCATTGATTGGGTAACCTATTATTTCCGTGACCGCCGGCTGGCGGCCGAATTGCTTGCCGCCCATCGTCGCGGGGTGAGGGTAACGGTTACCGTTGAAAAGCAGCCTCGTACAGCCCATGCCAACGACCGGGTGGCCGCATTACTGGACGGGCCCCGGGGGCTTGGTGCCGGATTTCGTTCCCTGTCCCTGCCTTTGCTGCCGGGCAGCTTCAAAGCAAGTTGGGAACCCCATATACACGAAAAACTCTACT
The DNA here is from genome assembly GCA_016934315.1 of Candidatus Anaeroferrophillus wilburensis. Taxonomy (NCBI): domain Bacteria; class Deltaproteobacteria; order Candidatus Anaeroferrophillales; family Candidatus Anaeroferrophillacea; genus Candidatus Anaeroferrophillus; species Candidatus Anaeroferrophillus wilburensis. The sequence goes on from JAFGSY010000001.1 coordinate 6,829, forward strand.
GTTTTTCTCATCCGCAGCCGGTTGCATTCATGGGGTCCTACAATCCATCCGGTGACCAGCCGGAAGAATGCCCTGAGATTATTCAGGAGATTGGTGATCAGGACCGCGGTTATAATCTGCTGGTACAAGTAACCGATGCCCGCTTGGTGGGCTTGCTGACCGCCCATGCCAGGCGGTTGCACCGCAGGAAGGAAAGCTTTTTTCAGCGGTTTTCTCCCTTTAATAATATTGCGCTGCGGGGCCATGACTGGCAGGTTTTCTTCTGGCCGCGGATTACCTCCCATCCGGTAATGAGATTTCTCGAATCCCTGCCACCTGGTTCCCGGATAAGGATCGCCATCTCTCACCTGAAAGGTCGTTCCATAGCTCGTCGATTGGCTGGGCTGGCCGTCCGGGGAATGAATCTGGAAGTTATCGCCGATTCGACCTTGAGAAGGGTGCCCCTGTCCGTTGAAGCGATCATGGACAGGGCGGGAATCATGTTCAGCCGGTTGGGAGGACTGACCGGCCTGCCCATGCATGATAAATTTGTGTTGGTGGAAAGCGGTGAGCAGCGCTGGATTATTTTCGGTAGCTTCAACTGGACGGTGCGTTCCTGGTGGCTCAACCAGGAGATTGGCCTCATTTCCTCCAACGCGGCACTGTATGAATCCTTTGCTGCCCGGTGGGAGGAGCTGTGCGCCGCGGCTGAAGAAGAAAATGATTGACGGTATATGCCGGGCCTTTCCTGCCGGCTGTTGGAGATAACGAGATGAGTGCGACACCTTCGACCATCATTATCCCGGTGGAAAGCCAGGTGCGGGAGCTGGACGCTAAAATCCTGCTGGCCTGTGCCGCGGCTGAAAAGGGATTTCCGGTGGTGATCGGTTCGCGGGCATTCCTCCATTTCCAGGTGGAGAAAATCCCCCGCGGAGTGTACTTGGCTAAAAGCATGAGAACCCTGAGTGAGCGGATGTTTACCATTCTCCGGCAGCTTGGCCATGAAATTGTGGCCTGGGATGAAGAGGGACTGGTGCGCTGGCCGGATCAGGAATATTATCGCTGGCGGCTGTCCCCGGTCACTATGGGGATGATTTCCCATCTGCTGACCTGGGGGGAGGATGATGCCCGGGTTTTGCGCAACTATACCGGCTACGCCGGGACGCCGATCCATCCGGTGGGCAATCCCCGTATTGATCTGCTGCGGCCGGAACTGCGGACCTATTACCGGGAAAAATCTGCTGCCCTGCATAAGCGTTTTGGTGATTTTGTCCTGATCAACACCAATTTCAGCAAGGTTAACCATTTTTTTTCCCACCTCAGTGAACTGAAGAAGCCAGCTCTTGCGCTGGCTGCCGGCGGCGAAGAAACCTTTGATGCCGGCAAGGGACGATTGAAACAAGTACTGTTTGAACGTTTTCAGGAGATGCTGCCGGCTTTATGCCGTCTGCTGCCGGAACATACCATTGTCGTCCGGCCGCATCCGGCCGAAAATCATGATCCCTGGCTGGCCATTGCCCGGCAGCATACCAACCTTGCAGTCATCAACGAGGATAGCGTTACGCCCTGGCTGATGGCGGCAAAAGTTCTGATTGCCAACGGCTGTACCACCATGATCGAAGCGGCTGTCCTAGGGACGCCAACAGTTGCCTACCAGCCGGTTCTGGGGGGCGTCTATGACGATGAACTGCCCAACGAGGTCAGTCATCGGGCTTTTTCGCTGGCTGAACTCTGCGAGCACGTCAGCAACGTTATGGCCGGCACAAAGGGTTCCTTGACCTATGAAAGACGGCGGGAGATCATGGATCGTCATATCACCGCCCTTGACGGCCCTTTAGCCATTGATCGGATGGTGGACGTTCTGGTTGCTGGCGGCTACCTTCAACACCAGCCGCCGCCCACTTTGCTGACAAAGTATCTCCAGGGCTGTCTGCATAATAAAGTGCGGACAGTCAGTAAAAAAATTAATATGCGTCGGCCGGGGCATCGCAACAACCTCTCGTACCACCAGCACCGGTTTCCAGGTATCACTGTTGCAGAGCTCCAGGGCCGCGTAAGCCGCTTAGGAAAGCTGGTAAACCGATTCCATCAAGTCCAGGTTAAACAGCTTGCTCCCTATATTTTTACAATGAACAGCAAGGGGTGAATATGTCTACCAGAAGCATCTGTCACGGGTGTTGCTCCGTTGTTGGCAACCTTTCAAGGTTATGGCCTTTGTCAGTTAATGCTGATAGTGGTCCTCTGCAGGTAACGGCAGAAGGAAAAGTGCAAAAATGATGGCACCAGCAGGGACTCACAACTCGAAACATATTGCTATCTTTGTCCATTCATTTGGTGGCAGTGGTGGCGCTGAGCGGGTTATGCTCAACCTTGCCAGCGGATTAAAAGATCAGGGGCATAAGGTAGACCTGGTTATGGCCCGCCAGGAGGGCCTTTTTCTTGATCAGGTTCCACCTGAAATCAGAATCGTCGATCTTAAAGTCCGGTCGGCCAGACAGTCGATAGTATCACTGCCCCTTTTGGGGAAAAACTGCTGGTTCTGGGCCCGTATGGTCTTGGCTGTAAAGCCACATTTTGTCCTTGGTGCACTGCCAAGTCTTGCCAGATATCTCCAGAAAGAACACCCGGATGCGTTGATTTCTTCTACTGATTATCCAAATGTTGTTGCCATCTTGGCTCGCCGTTTGGCCAAGGTCAAGACTAGAATTATCGCTACCGTTCACATTGCTCTTTCGATGAAGATTACCACAGTCAAAAAACGCCGAGTCAAAGACTTGCCAAGGGTATGTCGCCGTTTCTACCCGCAGGCCGATGCTATAGTCGCAGTTTCCCAGGGAGTTGCTGATGATCTGGCGCAAGTGCTGGACTTTCCTGTAGATAATATTACGACCATTTATAACCCGGTTGTTTCCCCGGCTCTTGAGAGCCTCGCGGCTGAACCATTAGAACACCCATGGTTTATCGGCGAAGGTCCCCCGGTTGTAATAACAGTTGGTGGCTTCAAAGTTGCCAAGGATCATGCAACCCTTCTGAAAGCTGTTGCCATCGTACGTTCTCAGCGTCCTCTCCGTCTTGTTATGCTAGGTGAGGGGAAATTGCAGGAGACTATAGCCCAATTGGCAGAGGAGTTACACATTGCCGAAGATGTTGATATGCTCGGGTTTGTTGATAATCCCTACAAATATATGGCTCGAGCCTCGCTTTTTGTCCTCTCATCGATATATGAAGGGCTTCCCACGGTGATGGTGGAGGCGTTGGCTTGCGGCTGCCCGGTGGTAAGCACCGATTGTCCCAGTGGTCCTGCCGAAATTTTGGATCATGGTCGGTATGGCCGGCTGGTACCCGTACAGGATGAACACGCTCTGGCCTTGGCGATTCTCTCTGCTTTGGATGAACAACATGACCCATCTGTACTCAAAGCCAGGGGGATGGAGTTTTCTCTGGCAAAGGCAACCGAAGACTATCTCAGGCTGATCCCTTAAAGGTGTGTTAGTGTGAAAAATAGCTGTATGAAGAAACTGCGAAAACTCTTTCATGGAAGAACAAAGGTATTGGCGAAACTCGAGCCTCAGGAACAGCAGCTCATTACTGCTATCCGCCAGCAAAAGCTTACCTATTTGAGCGACCGTAAACTTGCCAATATCTGCACAGTGTGCCGATCGATTAAGGATAAAAAAATACCCGGGATATTGATTGAAGCCGGATGTGCCTTGGGTGGATCGACCATACTCATTGCCAAAAGCAAACATCAGCATCAGCCGCTTTATGTCTATGATGTTTTTGCGATGATTCCTCCCCCTTCCGACGAGGATGGCAGTGATGTCCATAGGCGATATGAAATTATCAGCCAGGGAAAGTCTGATGGCATAAAAGGGGATACCTATTATGGCTATGCGGATAATCTTTACGAGAAAGTTCAGCAGAATCTGCAGCAGTTCCATATCGATGAGGAACGAGACAATGTTTTTCTGATAAAGGGCATGCTCCAAGAGACCATGCAGGTGAGCAGACCGGTTGCTTTTGCCCACATTGACGTTGACTGGTATGAACCGGTAAAAACCTGCCTGCAGCAGATTATCCCTAAGCTGGTTGTTGGTGGTAGTGTAATAATTGACGATTACCATGACTGGTCCGGATGCCGTAGGGCAACAGATGAATATTTTCAGGATAAGGCCGGACAGTTTCAACTGGATGATACCATGGGATCAATGCGAGTAACCCGCATTAGATGCCGGTAGGGTCATCGCCAGGATGTGGGTTTGAGAGGTGATGTCGATAATGTTTGCATCACGTTGTTCAGAAAATGCTTGAACAGTTGTGACTTATCCATATATTGCAGAAGCAACAAGCTTGACAGTCAAAAGTTCTTTTTACAACGTACGTTAAACTAGCCAGTCAAGTTTTGGTAAACGCATAAAATAAAACATAAAACTAC
>JAFGSY010000002.1 GCA_016934315.1 Candidatus Anaeroferrophillus wilburensis
AGGAGATCGTCGCGGCCAGCACGATGACCACGGCGATGACTGTTTTCAACAGATAACGATAGCTTACGAGGCTGAAAAAAATAAAAAAGATGCTGGTCAGGATGACCAGCATACCAAACAGAAAACCCGCATTGCCGGTGATCGTCACCCCGGGCAGGTTGAAAAGCTTTTGCCAGAGAGGCAGGTTGTAGACCGTTGCCAGCAGGAGCGAGGCCAGCAGGGCAATAAGTGCAGCACTACTCTCTAAGAGAGGTTGTGCCGCAAAAGTTTTGAGGAGTTGGCGTGGAAAGTTGAAATACAGCGAGGACGGTTCGCGCATCATGCTCTTTATTATGGTCTGTAGGGAAATTTTTACTGGACAATGTTCTAATGTCAGCCTGGCTAATGGAGCTTTCCATAGCACAGGCTAGATGAAGAAATTGTGAAGAGGATGTTTGAGGACAAGGGTGATGTGAGAAGGTGCCAGGCTAGTCAGATGGGGACAAGGAAAGACGAGATAATACCTGCTTTTCCGTTATGACATCAGGAGATTCTCCTCATTACTGGCTCTGAGGAAATCTGATCTCGGCAGTAGTCCACTCTCCTTTCGTACTCTCCATGGCAACCGTACCACCATGTAGATCGACAATGCGCTTGACGATAGCCAGACCGAGACCAGCACCTCCATAGGACAGGGAACGGGATTTTTCCACCCGGTAAAACTGGTCAAATACCCGGGGCAGATCTTCGGGTGGGATCCCTGGGCCAGTGTTGCTCACCCGGATTGAAACAACGTCCTCGCTTGCGCCAATTTCCACCCTGATTCGTCCGCCCTCGCAATTGTAGGCCAGCGCATTGTCTAGCAGGTTGATCATTACCCTGCGAATTTTGTCATAATCTCCGGCCAGCTGAACATTGTCAGGCAAACTGGTTTCCAGGCTGACCCGTCGTTCGGCCAGCAGGGGAGCAAAATCATGGATAACTGATCGAATTAACTGAGTCAGATTGAATGCTTCTCTTGCAACAAGCTCCTTCAACTCCAAAGCGGAAAGGTCGAGAAGGGTTTTCACCAAGCGCTCCATACGACAAAGAATAGCATCCTGCTCAACCAATTGCCGCCTTAATGAGTCCGGATAGTCTGACTGGTTCATGGCATTATCCATAAACAGTCGCAGCATGGCTATGGGGGTTTTCAACTCATGGGCGGCACTGGCAATAAACTGTTTCTGCTTCAGAAAAGAATGTTGCAACCGGTCAAACATGTGGTTCAGGGAACTGGACAGCTGGCGGAGTTCATCGTCACTTTTGCCAAGGGGAATTCTTTTGTCCAGGGTTTTACCATTGATTTCTTTGGCCAACTGGTTGATGGTTGCAAGCGGCCTGATGATCCGACCAGCAACCATGTAGCTGATGAAAGCAAGGACCAAGGCGGACAACACCAAACCCAGGAGCAACATAATCGTGAGCTCAAAAAGCTCGTCATGCTGGGCAGTAACCAGCATTGCCAACTGGATTCGGCAACGGTGCCCTTCAAGACGATGTTCTGTCACTCTTACCCTGTAAGGCAACAGCTCACCGTCAGCCAGCACGACATTGGCGGTATATCTTCGTTTATCATGGTGAAGTGGCACCTCCACGTCATCGGCGGCTGGTGATCGATAGATGACGGCATGCTTGTGGTCAACCACCGTGACCCAGACAAGCGGATCAAGGCCGGGGATCACCTCCCCTTCCACAACAGCATGTTGCCCCAAGGCGGCGGCAACCTGTTTCCCTGCCCGTTTCAAACCGGCATCTACCGAGTCGTAGGCAAGCTCCGTCATCTCATGGAGTACAAGAAGAAAGAAGATGAGACTGGCAACCAAACCGGCGCCAACTATCCACAAAGAGATTTTGTAGCGAATTTTCACCCTTTGTCACCCTTGATAACATATCCCACACCACGCACTGTCTGAATGATGGTGCCGTTCAGATCATCCAGTTTACGCCGTAGGTTTTTGATGTGAACATCGATATAGTTTGACATGGTGAAAGGATCAAAATCATCACCCCAAACATGTTCAGCGATACTGAAACGGGAAACCACCCGATTTTTATTATAGAGAAGAAATTCAAGAATCGAGAACTCCTTGGGCGTCAAAGGCACCTCGTGATCCTGATTCCGGACCTCCCGGCTTATGGTATTGAGGATGATCTCGGCCACGGTGAGAACCGGCTGGCTATGGTCACTTGACCGCCTCAACAGGGCCCGGATTCTAGCCATCAGCTCTGCCAGCGAAAAAGGTTTTGCCAGGTAGTCATCCGCTCCCAGATCAAGCCCGCACACCCGCTCACCAATCTCCCCCCTGGCAGTCAGCATGAGCACCGGGGTTTTGATTTCTGCCTGACGGAGCTCTTTGAGAACCTCAAAACCATCCCTTTTAGGCAGCATGATATCCAGAAGGATAAGATCATAGGCATTATCGAAAAGTCTATCAAGAGCTTCCTCGCCATCACCGGCAGTATCAACATGATATTGCTGTCCAGTCAACGATTGCCGCAGCTGCTCCACCAATTGGGGTTCATCATCAACGATCAGAATGCGCATACATTTTCCTGGCTGTTATCTCAAGAGACCAACTCACTTCATCCTCCAGGGGTGGATACCGGCAGCTGCTGGTTGCCGGCAGATGCCTCTAAAAAGCAAATTCCCTGTACCCTGGCATCATCTGGCAGCTTTACAACACCGATCATTTCAGCCAGTTATATCTGTAGCAAGTCTCCGGCAAAATTGAAACCGCTTTGCGATTATTTTTGGCCCATGAAGGCAATGCTTCCCTTTCTTTTGGCAATTGACGGCTACCAACCTTCAGAGGATGTGCTGCAGATGCTCATGCGCCTCCCACCAAAATGTCTATTCGGTCACCCTGCAACATCTTCTTGCCGATCACCATGAGAGAAAACCGCTTCAAATCCTTGGTAACCCATGGTAGGTAGGAACAATCAGCTTCCATAAAAAAGACACTGGCATGCAAACCAAAAACAACTCTCAGAGCATTATGTTCATTATCAACCCCATTGCTGGCCGGGGACGGTGGGAAGAGGTCCAGCAGCAAATCAACGTCATGCTAGGGGGCGGCAACAAAGAGCTTTTTTTTCACGTGAGCCGCTATGCCGGCCATGCGGAGGAATTGAGCCGTGCTTTAGTCGTGGAACAACCGGAGATGATCGTCGCGGTGGGTGGCGACGGGACGGTCAATGAGGTGGTCAACGGCATCGGCTGCAGCGGGATACCGTTGGGGGTCATCCCCCGCGGCTCCGGCAATGGCTTTGCCAGGCACCTGGGCATCCCCACCCGGCTTGACCGGGCACTGGCGATCATCAGGACAGGAACCGCCACCCCGGTGGACATGATAAAGATTAACAATCGCTATATGGTCAATGTTTCGGGGGTTGGTTTTGATGCCCAGATAGCCTGGAAATTCCATCATGGACAGCAGCGGGGGCTGGCTTCCTATATCAAAATTACGGCCGCTGAATTTTTCACCTACCGACCCCAATCCTATACCCTGACCATCGATGGAAAAAAACGCCAAGAATTGGCAATGCTGATCAGCATTGCCAATTCTTCACAATTTGGCAACAACATCCTTATTGCCCCCCGGGCTTCGGTACGCGATGGCCTGCTTGATCTGTGCATTCTTCATCCCTTCCCCCTGTCTGCCGTCCCGGGCCTTTTTTTCTGGCTGCTGCGAAAAAAGATTGATCAGTGTGGCTATCTGGAAACCATCAAGGCAAAGAAGGTGACCATCAGCGGCCATGGCGACCGCTACCATCTTGACGGAGAGGCTGTAGAAAGCAATGGTCTCCTCAAGGCCGAGGTGGTGGAAAAATCCCTGCAGGTGATCATCTCCCCCCACCGGCAGGAGCAGCTATGATCACTTGCCGGCAGAGCGTTTAAAAATGCTCAGATCCTTCATCAGGGTAAGTATAATATTCTGATGGGCAGCCAGAAAGCCCCGCTGGTCCTCCTCCAGCTGATCTTTCCTGGTGGTCACCCTGCTTTGGACAACGCCGGCTTTTTTGAAAGGAATGACAACCTTATAGTCCTCATCCACATAGGCAACCCGGGACCAATCGCCAACCACCGTATACCGGCGCTGTTCACTGCCCAGCAAATTATAGCCCAGGGAATAATCGGATGCCGGGTTTTCCACCCCCAGCAGGGGCAGCAGGGTCGGCACAATATCCAGGTGGCTGGTCATCCGCGCACTGACACTGCCGCCGGTTCCCGGCACCCACACCACCAAAGGCGTCAGGACCTGCTCTTCATGAAACTCCGAATTGTGCCCCCAGCGCCCCTTTTCCATAAACTCCTCACCATGATCACCGACCAAGACAACAATTGTCGTGTCCAGCAGCTGCTCCTTGTCAAGCACATCAAAGATCCGCTGAAACTGGCTGTCCAAATGGCTGCAGGAATTGATATAGCGGTTTTTAATCCGCTGGATATCCTTCTCGAGGGACATGGTGGCATAGTTTAATTCTTGCAGATAGTCCTGGCGGATGGCACTTTCCGGCGGGAAATAATACCGGGCATGGGGTGACTCGAAGAACATAAAGGTAAAAAAGGGCTGCTGCCGATCACGATCTCTGATAAAGGCCAAAAGGTCACCAACATTCTGCCGGTCCCGCTGCCAGCCAGCGCCTTCATGGCATTCATGAAGGACCTCATCCGGTAGCTTCACCAGAACCGTCCGATCAAATTCCGGGTAGGTAAACTTGGCACTGGTATACATGCTGATCTGGTAATTGAGCTGCTGCAGCACATCCATGAAGACCGGCCCCTGGCGGGCGTTGAGGAATGGAAACCAGTAGGGACCATACAGGCCGTAGAACATGCTGAAGATCCCCATGCGGGTACCGTTGCCGCCGCTGTAGTTGCTGGTAAAACGGTGGGCCTGCCGGGCAAATTTCCAGGTAGCAGGCATGATCTCCGGATCCAACATATCGTGACGCCAGGATTCCGCCACCAGCCAAACGATGTTGGGACGCATCCCCTGTTCCCTGACAACCAATGGGTTTCGGGGATACTGAAGGTCCCCATATCCGGCAACCTTGATGGCTTTCTCCCGCTCGACCTGATAGCCCATCTTTTTGGCCAGATGGTAGAAGGTTGCCGGTTGATAAAAGGGAAAGGCGTTGCTGGCCGTCAGCACCGGTCCATACGCCTGCAGTTTACTGATGCCATAGGTAAAACGCTCTCCCACGGTGAAAACAACGAAAACCACTAGCAGGTAGAGATACATTTTTTGCGGCCGGAGTGGCTCGCCGGCCAGGAAGCGTCGACAAACGGCGCTGGTCAGCCAGAGAACGACTGCCTGCAGGGCCAGCATCCCCACAACCAGGGCGGCAATCACCAGAAACGCGTTGCTGCTGCCGCCCATTGACGAAATGCCGCCGGGAGTCGTTACCAGATTCCAGACAAAACCATTAACGTGGAACGCATACAGATCATAGACCATCCGATCGCCAAGGAGCAGCAGTATAGTGCCGCTGACGCTGGTCAGGGCGAGGCAGTTGACAACCCAGAACACCCAGCCGCCCCCATTGTCTTGCCACCGGCTAAGGATGCGATGACACGCCTTGGTAAGGAGCAGTGCCGGCAGGAGATAGATAAAACCATAGGAGCTGTAGACGGCAATGATATAGAGAATCGTCCTCACATCCGTGCCGGAGAGAGTGATGTGTCGCAGGTATCCCGAGCACACCGTCAAAATCATGAGATAGGAAAGAAATAAATAATGGTTGAGGAGACGTCGATGCCTGATATAGTTCATAAAGTAAAGCCGCCGAGTTCAAAAGGTTCTCAACCCATCATAGCTGGCTGATGAGCTTTGCGTGCCCCACGCCTGCAGCAGACGCTGCACAGTCGGTGAGCGAACGCGAGGGGGGGGGTGAGCTACAAAAGCATATAGCTGTTTGTTGATGAAGAAATGGTGAAGGTATAGGCAGGAAGGCACTCTATGGCTGGTGGATCAGTCATGTTGCAGAGTGGTCTGGCGGCTGATAGCTTTGCATCGGCATGAAAAAGCCTGCAGGGAAACTTCCCTGCAGGCCAGTAATAGCATCTGATTGCTGAAAAATCTTACCGCATCTTAAAACACATAGGTAAACTTGAACCAGTGGCTGCTGCCCTCGCTCTTGTTCCGGGCCCCCATCTCCCACTGGCTGCGCAGGGAAAAAAACATATTCTGATAATTGTACCAGATTCCCGGACCCACAGCGAACACCTCACTGTGGTTTTCTTCATCATCGGCAAGCAATGCCTGCACCTCAGACGGAACACCGCTGTCTGGATCATAGTCATCGTCGGTGAGTTGGCGGTAGTAGTAGCCGCTTACCCCCAGGCGCCACTGGGGGCTGAAACCGTAGGACAGACTGTAGTCGCAGTGGAACTCCTGTCCCGGTTTACGATCCACTTCAAAACCATAGGCGGTGGGGCAATCATCCTGTCGGCTGCTGATATCAACCATAAACTTGGCCGACAACTCCCACTGATTGTAGAGCCAGGTGGCCGCGACCACCGGTTCGAAGGTCCAGTAGTTGCGCCCGACACCGGCGAGGTTGCCGTCATCCTGGCCGGTGGGAATATAGATATCCGCCAGAGAAACCGCCACGTGCAGTTTCCCCTCCAGCAGATGATAACCCAGCAGCAACGGGCTGTAGATCAGGTAGGGAACCCCCCGGTCACTATAGCTGGTCTTATGCTTCGGCCCCACCGGGGCGGTAAAATCCAGATCAACGTCAAGAAAGGGAATAAACAAATGCTGACCATACGTTCCCCCCAGAAAAGTTGATTTGCTGATCCAGATAAAGCGTAAAACATCAGCCTTGACCGTAATCTCATCAAACACCGGCTGATCATCGCCATCATCGTCCATCAGCTGGCTGGCATGGTAGTAGTTGACATAGTTAACAAAATAGCCACCGGGCGGGGGCACCATGCCAACCATAAAAGCCTCGGCGCCATTGGGATAGGCAGCACTGCCGCCAGCCCCGGATTGGCTTGCTGTTAATCCAAGCAGCCCGCATATCACCAAGGACAGAACCATCCCCTGCAGCAGGTAACGTCGCTTCATGGCACTGCTCCTTCCCCCAAAGGGTTTATGACCATTTACCGGTTTTTTTGGCATCTGCAGCCGGCAGCGAATCCAGTGAAGATTTGAGTGCATCGCTAAAGTCTTCTTCAGGAATTTCATAATTGCTCAATTTGCCGCTCAGATACGCATCGTAGCCGGACAGGTCCAGCAGTCCGTGGCCACTGTAGTTGAAAAGGATCACCTTTTCCTTCCCCTCCTCCTTCGCCTTCAGGGCTTCCCGGATTACCGCCGCCACAGCGTGGCTGGTTTCCGGGGCACAGATGGGCCCTTCCGTCCGAGCCCACTGCACCGCCGCCGCATAACATTCGAGCTGGGGAATGCTGGCCGCTTTAATCAGGCCCTCGACGGCCGCTTGGCTCACCAGCGGCGCCATGCCATGATAACGAAGGCCACCAGCATGCAGGGGGGGCGGCACAAAGGTATGGCCAAGGGTAAACATGGGCAGCAGGGGAGTCATGCCGGAGGCATCGCCAAAATCGTAAGCAAAGGGAGCTTTGGTCATTGTCGGACAGGATTGGGGCTCCGTAGGGATAATCTCGATATCGGCACCGTTGATCTTATCGCAGACAAAGGGAAATGCCAACCCGGCAAAGTTACTGCCCCCGCCGGCACAGCCAATCACCACATCCGGCTTCTTGATGCCCACCTTGGCCAGCTGTTTTTTTGCCTCAAGACCAATGATTGACTGGTGCAGCATCACGTGATTGAGAACGCTGCCCAGGGAATAACGGGTTTTGCCGGTCGGATCGGTCACCGCAGCCTCAATGGCCTCACTGATAGCCATTCCCAGGCTGCCCGGGGTATCGGGATATTGTTCAAGAAATTTTCTGCCGATCGCCGTTTCACTGCTGGGGCTGGCGACACATTTGCCGCCCCAGGTTTGCATGAGAATCTTGCGATACGGTTTCTGGTCATAACTGATACGAACCATAAACACCTTGCATTCAAGTCCCACCAGTGCGCAGGCAAAACTCAAGGCACTGCCCCACTGGCCGGCACCGGTTTCCGTGGTCAGCCGTTCGATGCCAAACTGTTTATTATACCAGGCCTGGGGCAACGCTGAGTTTGGTTTATGGCTGCCGGCCGGCGAAACACTTTCGTCCTTGTAGTAGATTTTTGCCGGGGTTCCCAGGAACTGCTCCAAATTCAGCGCCCGCCGCAATGGAGAAGGACGCCAGCGAGCCATCATTCCCAGCAGCTCCTCCGGGATATCAATCCAGCGTTCCTGGCTGAACTCCTGTTCCACCAGATTCATGGGAAAAACCGGCGCCAGCATCTCCGGCGTTACAACAGTTCCGTCGGGAGCAACCGGCGGTTGCATGGGGGTAGGTAAATCAGCAGCCAAGTTATACCACTGCCGGGGCATCTCATCTTCAGTCAAATAAATTTTTCTCGTTTCCATCGTCATATCCCCAATGTTACAAAGATTAATACCTGCCACAGCAGGTGAATGAACCCCCTCCACCTGCCCCTTTCTATAACAAAAAAACGTCGATTCACCAACCTTTTATCGCCATTCTTCAAAACAGCAGCCCATCTCCGACGGTGCAGATAAAAAGAGTGCTGCCAAGCCCGCTGGCAACACTCTCAGAGTACCATATCATTTCTGTCGTTTCGGGTTCTGCGGCACAATCCCCCCGCTAGAGAACCGCTACCGCCTCCCTGGCCAAGGCGATAAAGCTTTGGGGGAAAATACCAATCAGAAGAATGGCCAGCACCAGGATGACGCCCAACAATCGCGCCGGCATGCCCAGCACCACTGTTGTCTGTTGTTCACCATCCTGCGAATAGGCAGCCCGCACCATCTTCAAGTAATAGAAAGCTGAGATGGCGGCATTCACCATTGCCAGAATAACCAGGGCGTACATCCCCTTGTCAATCGCTGCGGTAAACAGCACAAATTTGCCGGTAAAACCCACGGTTGGCGGAATCCCTGCCATACCAAAAGCACCGGCGGCAAGGGTAAAGGCCAGCAGAGGAGATTTCCGGTGCAACCCCTTCAGATCGGCAAAGGTGACATTCTCCCCCGTCGGCGCCAGATGATAAATAACATAAAAGCAGGCCAGATTCATGATTACATAGCCGGCAATGTAGTAAATGGCCGACGACATGCCCAGTTCACCAACGCTGAGAATGCCGACCATGACATAACCGGCATGGGCGATGCTGGAATAGGCCAGCAGCCTCTTCAAGTCATCCTGCACAAGGGCTGAAAGGTTGCCGACGGTCATGGACAGGACTGCAACGGTGGCCAGGATCCAGGTAAACTGTCCCACCTCCACCCCAGTCAGGACCACCAGGCGGATAAGCAGGGCAACTGCCCCTACCTTCGGCAGGGTAGCGACAAAGGTTGTTGTTTCGTTGGCTGCGCCCTCATAGACATCAGGGGTCCAGAAATGCATGGGAAAGAGAGCCAGTTTGTAGAAAAAACCGCACATCATCATCACCATGCCGATGACCGCCAGAGGCTGCTCAAGAAGCAGCGAAGGGATAACCCGGCTCAATTCGGACAGGTAGGTGCTGTGGGCAAAACCGAACACATAACTCATGCCAAAGAGAGTCAGGCCGGTGGAAACGGCACCAAACAGGACATACTTGATGCCCGCTTCCATCTGTACCCTAAAGCCATTGTGCCGCCGGAAAGGGATGACCACATAGAGGGCATACGATGAGATCTCCAGACTGATAAGAATGGTCAACAGTTCAACGGCACTACTCAGAAACACCAGCCCAAGGGTGCTGACGGTCAGAAAAAGATAGTATTCCGGCTTGATCCGCGCCTCAATCCCGGTCAATCCGGGCCCCATGAAGACCACCAGCAGCAGGCCGCCGGTAATCAGCACCTTAAAGGTCTGGGAAAAGGCATCCACCCGATAGGCATCGAAAAACATCAGGCCCTGCTGACTGAAGGAAAGCACCGCGGCAACCACCGCCAGGGCGGCGAAAATCAGCGCCAGCCCCTGCACACTGCCGGTCTTGATGTTGCTGCCCAAGGAGGCAAAAAACAACACCAAAATCATCGCTATTAAAGCCAGTTCAGGAAGAAACAGTGATATCTGCATAGAGTGTTCCCGCTACCTCTGTTAAAAAACCGCCAGATTCTTGACCCAGGTGCCCACCTGCAACAGCCAGGCGTGATGATCATGGTGGCTCGGCAGATGATGTGACCCGGACTGGATCTGATGCAGTAAATGGCCGACGCTGGTATCCATGATCTTCAGCAACGGCGTTGGATGCAAACCGATCCAGAAGACAAAAACAGCCAGGAAAAGTAATGTAACGATCTCCCTGCCATTGAGATCGGCAAGGGCGTGATGGCCGCCACCTTCTCCATGATCATCATGATGGCCATGGCCATCGGAGTCCGCCCAGACCATTTTCTGAAACAGGCGCAGCATATAAGCGGCCGCCAGAATTGCCCCGGGAATCGCCAGTGCCCCCACCAGTTTATACTTGGTAAATGCGCCAACCAGAACCAGTAGTTCACCGACAAAGCTGTTGGTTCCGGGGAACGCGAACGAAGAAAGGGTAAAAATGCCCAGAAAGGTAACATAGATGGGCATCACCATCCCCAAGGCAGCATTATCCTTGATTTCCCGGCTATGGGTCCGTTCGTAGATAATGCCAATGCAGATAAAGAGGGCACCGGTAGTTATCCCGTGATTGATCATCTGCAGCATGGCACCCTTTATGCCTTGGTCATTGAGGAGAAAGATTCCCAAAGTGACAAACCCCATGTGTCCGACACTGGAATAGGCAATCAGTTTCTTGATATCACTCTGCCCCAGGGCCAGGTAGCCGCCGAAAATAATTGACATGATCGACAGGGCCAGCAGGTAGGGCATGCAGGTCATGGTGGCAGCCGGAGCCATGGGCAGGCAGAAGCGCAGAAACCCGTAGCCGCCCATTTTCAATAAGATACTGGCCAGAATCACACTTCCTGCTGTCGGCGCTTCAACGTGGGCAGCCGGCAGCCAGGTATGGAGAGGAAACATGGGAATTTTGATGGCAAAAGCCAGAGCGCAGGCAAGAAAAACCCACATCTGGTACTGATAGGAATACTGGTGGGCCATCAGCTCGGGGATGAAAAAGGTGCCGGTCTTGATATACAGGGCAATAATGGCCACCAGCAGAAAAATACTGCCGGTCAGCGTATAAAGGAAAAACTTGATGGAAGCATAATCCTTGCGCGGCCCCCCCCAAACGGCAATCAGCAGATACATGGGGATTAGCATCGCCTCCCAGAAAATATAGAACATGACCGTATTGAGGCAGATGAAAACACCGATCATGGCGGCTTCCATAATCAGCACCACAAAGACAAACTCCTTAAACCGCTCCTTGATGTAGCTCCAGGAGCAGAGGATACAGAGCGGCATCACCAAGGTGGTGAGCAATACCAATAGCACACTGATGCCATCAACTCCCACCTCATAGTTCAGATGCAGGGCTGGAAACCAGTGATAGACCTCGGCAAACTGGAACTTTGCCGTATGCAGGTCAAAATGACCGTACAAAGGCAGGGAAACCACTGCGGTAAGCAAGGTCACCAGCAAGCCCCAGCTTTTCAGGATGCCATCGCCGCCCAGGAACAGGGTAATCAACGCCCCTACCAGAGGAATGAGCAGAATTGCCGATAAAATCGGGTAGCTTAAAGTATTTGCAATCAGATACTGTTCCATAGACAACCGCGGTTGCAAAAATGATAGGGTTAGATCAGGACAATAATGATCAAAATAAGAAACAGGGCCACCACCGCGCCACCGATGTAATGCTGCACCTTGCCGGTCTGCAATGTCCTGAGTTCATCAGCGCCCTTGACCACCCCTTTGGCTGAACCATCCAACACCCAATCGATCCCTTCCCAGTCAAACCAGGACATGGCCCGAGCGACGGCCAGGGTGAAACGCATGCCAACGGTTCGATACACCTCGCCAATCCAATCGTTGGCAATACTGATTGGTTTGGATGCCACCCACATGAAGACCAATGCCCCTTTACGGTAAAACCAGTCCAGATCAAGATTGCTTTTGGGCTCCGGTTTCAGTTTTTTGACCATGAGGAAAAAACCAAGGCCGGTAAAACCAAGAATCTGGAAGGTTTCCGATAGATGGTAAGCACTGTAGGGATGGTAGTGGACCTCAAAAGGCAGCATGTTATAGAGATAATCAGGATAAAAACCGAGAAAAATACACATGAATGCAGCAATGGCCATTCCAAGCTGCATATTCCAGGGAACCTCCTTGGCCTTCACCCCGGAATCCTTACCGAACCAAATGAAGTAGGGCAGTTTGATACCCACCGACAAAAAGGTGCCAACCGCCGCCAAGGTCAGCATCAGCAACAGACCCAAGCGGTGGTGCTCGCCGGCGGCAGCAATAATCATTGATTTACTGATAAACCCGCTGGTCAACGGAAAGCCGGAGATGGAAATGCCGCCGATCACTGTAAAAATCAAACTGATAGGCATATACTTGTACAGCCCCCCCAGCTCATTCAGCTTTGACTTGCCGGTCATCTCCAGCACCGCCCCAGCCCCCATGAAGAGCAACGCCTTATAGAGGATATGAGCATAGGCGTGGGCACAGGCACCGTTGATGGCCATCGCCGTACCAATGCCAACGCCGCAGACCATATAGCCAACCTGGCTGACAATATGGTAAGCCAGAATCCGCCGGGCATCGTTTTCAATCACAGCATACCCAACCCCATAGAGGGTCATGATTGCTCCGAGAATGGCCAAGGCTTCAAAACCAGGGAATCCCCTGGCAAGAACATACACCGCCGTTTTCGTGGTAAAGGCACACATATAGACAGCCCCGGTCACCGTTGCTTCAGGGTAGGCATCCGGCAGCCAGGCGTGAATCGGCGGCACCGCTGCATTGAGCATGAAGCCGATCATGATTAGATAGTCGGCCAGGGTCGCCCCGTCGGCGGCAATCTGGCCAAAACTCAGATCATGGACATTCTGGTAACGGAGAAAGATGCCAGCCAACAGAACCAGACCGCCAGCCGTATGGACCAGAAGGTAGCGGTAGCCGGCCTCGATGGATTTGGTTCTTTTGCGATACCAGACCAGGAAGGTGGAGGCAAAAGCCATCATTTCCCAAAAGATAAACAGCGTCAGGTAATCCCCCGCCAGAGTCACGCCGAGGGAACCGGCCACATAGAGAAAGGCCGCCATATGCTGGCCACTCTCCTTCACCTGCAGCCCATAGACACTGCCGATAACCGCCATCAGGGTAAACACATGGAGAAAGACGTAGGTCAGCTTATCCACGCGGCCAAAGATCAGTTCGAAGCCCATAAAGTGGCAGACCCCGAATGATTCCGGCAGAAAACGGATCTGGTAGAAGGCCAGCAGGGGCACGACCAGCAGCAGGATCTTCTGCAGCTTGAAGCGTTGGGCAACCGGCAGCAGCATGGCCCCGAGGATAAAAAAGGTGGCTGGATGGAGAAAAATCGTCTCACTCATCATAGTAATCTTCACCCTTCATCAGCCAGACATGGGACAATCCCTTGCAGATGACAATCATCCCAAGACAGCCGCCGATACCAAACAGCGACCAGAAACCAATAACGCTGTCACCCCAGAAATGGGGGTGATGCCGGGCGGCCAAAAAATCAAAGACCACGGCGAAGGCCAGAAAAGCAAAAAACAACCACTTCATCACCGTTGCATGGTCCCGCAGGTAGCCGATCAATTGTGCAATCATGCGCCCACCATTACGTGAATGATTTTCAGAAAAAGATCCGGATAGATACCGAAGAGGACCGACAGAATCGAGGTAATGCACAAGGGAATCACCATGAACATGATCAATGGTGAGGCCTCCAGCGAGGCGGTCTGCCCTTCATCGGCCGGCAAAGGTTTGCCGTAAAAGGACTGGAGAAAGACCGGCACAAAATAGCCGGCATTCAGCAGGCTGCTGACCAAAAGGACCACCAGGATGATGATATTATGGATATCCATGGCTCCCAGGGCCAGAAACCACTTGGAAACAAAGCCGCTTACCGGCGGTGCGCCGATCATGCTCAGCGAGGCAATACCAAAGGCAATCATGGTCAACGGCATGCGATGGCCTAGACCGCCCATCTCCTTAATATCCTTCTTTCCCGAAGCGACAAAGATAGCCCCGGCACAGAAAAAGAGGGTTATTTTAGAAAAAGCATGGTTGGCAATATGGATCAGCCCGCCGGTTACCCCGTTGGGGGTCAGCATGGCTACACCGAGAATAATGTAGGAAAGCTGGCTGATGGTCGAATAAGCAAGCCGGGCTTTCAGATTGGTTTTGGTCAACGCTATAACCGACGCAGTCACAATGGTGAACGAGACAAAATAGGCCGTAAAGATGCCCAGATGGTACTGGGCCAGCAGCTGGGTGCCAAAAATGGAGAGCATCACCCGACAGGTGGAAAAAACCCCGACCTTGACCACCACCACCGCATGGAGCAGAGCGCTGACCGGGGTGGGAGCCACCATCGCCGAAGGCAGCCAGTTGTGCAGCGGCATGATCCCGGCCTTGGCAAAACCGAACAGGCACAGCAGGTAGGAGATGGTTACCAGCACCCGGTTGGCTCCATGGGGGAAAATCCCATTGACAATATCACCGGCGGCAAAATCCAGGGTGCCGCACTGGATATAGATGAGAATCATCGCCGGGAGCAGAAAAGCCTTGGAGGTAAACATCAGATAGGTAATGTACTTCCTGGCCCCTTCATACCCCTCGGCATCCTGATGATGGGCAACCAGTGGGTAGGTGAAGATGGAAACAATCTCGTAGAACAGATAGAGGGTAAACAGGTTGCCGGCAAAAGCGGCCCCCATGGCCCCGCCCACTGATACGGCATAGCAGACGTAAAAGCGGGTCTGGGCGTGTTCATGCAGACCGCGCATGTACCCGACACAGTAGAAACCGGCCAAAATCCATAGGAAGGATGCCGTCCCGGCGAACAGGATACCCAAGCCGTCCAGATGAAACTTGACCGTAACACCTGGATAGAGGGTAAACAGGGTATATTCATACGCCCCGCCAGCCAGAATATGGGGCAGGAGATTGACCACCGAGAGAAACGTCAGCACAGCACCGATAATGGACCAGGATTCCCGCACATTGGGCTTCTTTCCCGAGGCCATAATGAGCAATGCTGAAACCAGCGGTATAACGGTGGTCAACAGAATCTTATTGGTGATGATTGTTTCCATACATTTTCCTGCGCCGTTAACGTTCCTGGCCGGTTAACTGATCATCCATGTAAATCACACACTTCATCCGGATCGGCAGTGTGGTATTTACGGTACACTGCCAGAATGATACTCACGGCAATGGCCGCTTCCGCGGCGGCAATACCCATGATAAACAGGGTAAAGACTTGTCCCACTGCCGGATTGGGAGCGAGAAAACGGTTGAATGCCATAAAGTTCAAACCGGCACCATTCAGAATCAACTCGGTGGAAATCAACATGCCGATAAACGTCCGATGCTGCAACATGCCGTAGAGTCCCAGAATCAACAAAAACAGGGCGACCACCAGATAGGTGTTGAGATTACCGCTCAGCCACATCAGAAATGCTCCTCCCTTCCTCCACGGGCGAGAACAATCGCGCCAACAATCGCGGTCAGCAGAACCACGGAAATCAGCTCGAAAGCCAGACAATACTGGTACAGTAGGCTTTCTCCCAGATAGGCCAGAGAATAGTCGCCGCTCTTAACCATCGCCGGCACCCAGACGGTCCGACTCAAGGCCACCAGCAGCAGCAGAAAGGCCGTAACGGCTGCCGACAGGGCGAGCACCAGGTTCTTGCCGCCAACCTGACCGGCCTGCAGCTGGGCCGGGGTATAACCCACCATGATCCCGAAAACGATCATGATGCAAACAGCCCCGATATAGATCAGAATCTGCATCATGGCCAGGAAAGGACTGCCCAGGTAGAAGTAGAGCCCGGCAACCCCCAGCAGTGAAACAGCCAGGCCAAGCACGGCATGCATCAGGATGCCGGAACGCACCGCCAGCAGACCACCGATGAACGTCAGCAGGATGAAAGCAAAAAACAAGGCTTCGGCAAGGTACTGGTAGAGAATCATCCCCTCTCCTCCAGCCGTTTCAGCAGATCATAATGGAACTCTTCACGGGTAAAACCACAAATATTATAATCCATGGAATACTCGATTGCCCCCTTAGGACAGGTTTCTACGCAGGTTCCGCAGAGACTGCATTTGGTGAAATCCAGCCTGAAAACAGTCAGGGTTTTCTTCTTCTCCCCCTCTTTTTTCTCCCCCTCGATGGTGAAACAGTTGGAAGGGCAGGCCCGGCCGCACATCCCGCAGACGATGCACAACGGCCCGCCGGTCTCAGGATCCTTGACCAGCTCAACATGGCCGCGGTAGTTGGGGGTAATCGTCAGCTTTTCACGGGGATAATGAACGGTCACCTCGGGCAGAAAGCAGGTTCTCAGGGTAACACCCAGCCCAACAAGCAGACTCTTGCCGCCAACATAGAGATCTTTGAAATAGCCGCCGTTTCTCATAATAGCTTGACCAGCACCGCGGTAACCAGCAGGTTCACGAGGGCAAAGGGGATCAGATACTTCCAGCAGAAATTCATCAGCTGATCGAAGCGGGTACGGGGATAGGTCCAGCGCACCCAGACCATGAAAATCATCAAACCATACGCCTTGATAAAAAACCAGATGGCGCTGCTGTACTCGCCGAAAGGCAGCGGAATGCCGTGCCAGCCGCCGAAAAACAGGGTGGTGGCAATGGAACAGACGACAAACATATTGGCATATTCAGCCAACATGAAAAGACTGAAGCCCATGCCGCTGTATTCCGTATGGTAGCCGGCGGTCAACTCGCTCTCGGCCTCCGGCAGATCAAAAGGGGCCCGGTTGGTCTCCGCAAAAGCGGCAATGATGTAGATCAAAAAGGCAACCGGCTGCACCAGAAAGAACCATATCTTATTCTGGGCAGCAACAATTCCCTGCATGCTGAAGGTATTGGTCATCAGAATGACCGCCAGCAGCGACAGCAGCATGGGAATCTCATAGGAAATATTCTGGGCCACCGACCGCATGGCGCCGAACAGAGAATATTTGTTATTGGATCCCCAACCGGCCATCAGAATAGCCATCACATTCAGGGAGGAAATGGCTAGAATAAACACCAGACCAATATCAAAATCCCGCGCCTGGAGCTTGGGGCTGAAGGGAATAACCATCAACGGCAGAACCACCGGCACAAAGGACAGCAACGGCGCCAGACGGAAGAGAAAGCGGTCGGCTTCCATGGGAATCAGCAGCTGTTTGCCAATCAACTTCAAACCGTCAATAAGCAACTGCAGAATGCCGTAAGGTCCCACCTCGTACAGACCGGGGCGACGCTGGATGCGGGCGGAAATCTTGCGCTCCAGATACCCCATAACCATGGCATTCAGAAAGACAAAGGCGATGACCAGCACTACCGCGATCACCATGCGCAACACTATCGGATTTCCAGCCGTTTCCATAGAGTCTACCTGTCGATCTCGGGTATAACCAGGTCTAGGCTGCCCATGGCGGTTACCAGGTCGGAAAGCAGCATTCCCCGGCACAATTCCGGCAGTACACTGAGATTGGAATAGGAAGGCACCCTGATCTTCAGGCGATAAGGAACCTCAGAACCATCACTCACCAGATAATAGGCCAGCGCCCCCCGGGCTGTCTCAACGGAAAAATTGCAGTCGCCGGTTGGCAGCTTGAGCTTCTTGGGCACTTTGCCGAGATAGGGTCCGTCAGGCAGCTTATCCAGCGCCTGCTCGATAATTCTTAAGCTCTGTTCCAGTTCCCTGAAACGCACCAGAAAACGGTCAAGGGCATCGCCATGGTCACCCAGAGGGATCTCAAAATCAAACTCGGGGTAGACCGAGTAGGGCTCACATTTTCTGATATCATAAGGGATGCCGGAACCGCGGGCCACCGGCCCCGTGGCCCCGTAGCGGCGACACATGTCGGCATCGATGATCCCGATCCCCTCCATCCGCTTGAGAAAGATAATATTGCCGTTCACCAGCTTTTCATACATGCTGAAGCGGCTGCGCAGCCGCTTGATAAATGCCCGAACCCGGCTGATGAAGGTATCATCAATATCCTTGCAGACTCCGCCAACCCGAAAATAACAGTAGGTCAGCCGGGAACCGGTGATGTCCTCGAGGGCATCAAGAATCTGCTCCCGGTCATCAAACGTGTAGAGGATCGGCGTAAAAGCACCAAGGTCCAGCAGCAAAGCACCGAACCAGATGAGATGACTGGCTATGCGGCTCAGCTCAGAAGTGATAACCCGGATATATTCGGCCCTTAAAGGCACCTCAACCCCGGCCAGGCGCTCGATAAGAGCCACATAACCGTGGTTGTACGGCAGAGCTCCGGCATAATCCATCCGACCGGTATTGGGCAGAAAGCCGGGCCAGCTGCGGCCTTCAGCCATCTTCTCCTGCATCCGGTGGCCGTAGCCGAGAACCGGCTCCGGCTCAACGATATACTCGCCATCCATCTCCAGAATAACCCTGAGAACGCCATGGGTACTGGGATGCTGCGGCCCCATATTGAGGAAAAAACGATGCTCTTGCTGGATGTTTTTCGTTTCCGGCATGGGATCTCTCAACTCTTCTCCGGATCGGGATTACTGGTTTCAGACTCTGCAGCTTCCCCCGGCTCAGGGGCCGTCTGCCAACTGACGGCCGAACGGTCTTTCACCTTCCCCTCGGCTTTCAGCAGCGGCTTCAGATCGGCATCCTCTTCCGCCAGGATCAACGGTTTGAGATAGGGATGGTCGCGGAAAACTACGCCATAAAAATCCCTGGTTTCCCGCTCATGCCAGTTGGCCCCCTGAAAAATATCGGCAATGGTCGGTACGGAACCGTCCGCATCAACGGTCAACCGGGCAACTACCCGCGACGGCGCGGCAAAATGGGCAAACTGGTAGATAATCTCGATGGCCGGCTCGACGTGAACGGCAGACACGAACACCAGATAATACTTGAGATCCAGCATCACCCGGGCAAAACCACGCAAACCGGCCTGCTCCAGCGATACTTCGCAATGATAACCACGCTGCTGAAAATCGACCTCCTGGGCGGTTGCCGGCAGGTCGCGAAGCGCGTTGGCAAACTGTTCAGTTTGGTGCATCGGACACTTTCCTCTGCGGGAACGGATGCCGTACCCCGGTAATCTTCTCCTGCAGTTTGAGAATCCCTTCCAGCAAACCTTCCGGCCGTGGTGGACAGCCGGGAACATAGACATCCACCGGGATCAGCCGGTCAACCCCCTCAATAACGTTATAATTCTCCTCAACGGCGAACGGACCGCCTGAGATGGCGCAGTTGCCCATGGCAATGACGTACTTGGGCGCCGGCATCTGCTCATAAAGGGTCATCACCACCGGAGCCATCTTCTTATTCACCGTACCGGCGACAATCATCAGGTCAGACTGGCGGGGCGAAGGTCGAAACACTTCTGAACCATAACGGGCAATATCAAAACGGGCCATTCCCAGACCCATCATCTCAATGGCGCAGCAGGCCAGACCAAAAGTCATGGGCCAAAGGGAATTCGCCCGGCAAATATCGAGAACTTTCTCGATAATCGGCGCTCTGACCACCGGCCCCGGATCATTCTCGATCAGATCCCCCGGTGTGCCACGACGGTTCCGCTCCCGCAATTCAGCAGCGTAGGAATGGATTCTCAGAACATCTCTTTTTTCTTCGGCCACACAAACACTCCTTTTGCCCAGGCATAAATAACCGCCAGGGAGAGGATGCTAATAAAAACCACAAATTCAATGACGCCCCGCAGGCTGTCCACCCGATCAAAAGCGGTGGCCACCGGGAAAAGGTAGAGGATATCGACATCAAAGGCAAGAAAGATCAACGCGTAGAGGTAATAGGAGACGCCAAAACGGATATCCCAGGCTGAGCCATAGGGATCCATGCCGCATTCGTAGGCCTGCAGGGTTTTCTTATTAGTGAGACGGGGACGGAGGACGTTGGAGATGACGAAGATACTGAAGGCGACGATAAAGCCCACCAGCAGAAAGAGGAAGACATAGGTAAAATCGACTAGATATTTTTCGCTCATCGATTGCCCCCCCTTATCGGAAGTTACAAAAATGCGCCAGCAGTGTTAAATTCTGACCTCCAGCTGGCTATTTTTAAAACATACGATCAAAAAACGGATTAGTACATAGCTGAAGAGAAAAACATTGTCAAGGAATTTATTGAAACTTCTCGTTTTCTTGAAAAAGCTTTTAGTATTAACTACTTGAAATGATGAGTTAAACGGTTATAAAAATTCATATAAAATACTGAATACAAAAAATACATCGTGCAAAACAATATTTTCCGCAGGTTACCATCCACCTACCATAACGCTTTCATAACTGGCTTTGATTTGAGTAAAAAATCACCTGCGATCCATCAACAAATTATAATCCGGCAATTATAAACCCTTTCCAGTCTCTCCATGCATCAATTCTGCCAGTTTGCTGTGACGATTTCGTGAAACTTAGCGCAAAATATAATAGTCTGTTTTGATACCATTTTATAAAATGATTGCCCGTTCATTGTTTGCCAGCCAAAAAAAAACAGGCCCTTGCGGGCCTGTTTTCCATCCAACACATTTCCTGGTCGACTACTGTCCCATGAGATATTCATGCATTGCCGCTGCCGCCTTTTTCCCGGCACCCATGGCCATGATGACGGTGGCGGCTCCGGTAACGATATCACCGCCGGCAAACACTCCCTTACGACTCGTCTGGCCGGTTTCCTCATCAGCATTGATATTGCCCCAGCGGCTCAATTCAAGCCCGGGGGTAGTATTGGGAATCAAAGGATTGGGGCCATTGCCGATGGATACCACAACCGTATCGACATCAATAATAAATTCCGAGCCTTCTACCGGCACCGGACGACGGCGGCCTGATTCGTCCGGCTCACCAAGCGCCATCCTGACACACTCAACTCCGGTAACCCAACCCTGGTCATTACCGATAATCCGGACCGGGTTGGCCAACAGGGCAAATTCCACCCCCTCCTGCTCAGCATGATGGATCTCTTCATTGCGGGCCGGCATCTCTTCCATTGACCGGCGATAGACAATGTAGGATTTTTCCGCCCCCAAGCGCAGGGCTGTCCGGGAGGCATCCATGGCCACATTGCCGCCGCCGAACACTGCCACCCGCTTTCCCTTGACCACCGGCGTGTCATATTCGGGAAAAAGATAGGCTTTCATCAGGTTCGAACGGGTCAGATACTCGTTGGCGGAATAAACACCATTGAGATTCTCACCGGGAAGATTCATGAACACGGGCAGACCGGCACCCGTACCGACAAAGACGGCATCATATTGTTCCAGGAGCTCATCCACCGTATCCAGCATGCCAACCACAAAGTTTTCCACCAGTTTGATCCCCAGCCCCTTGAGATAGTCAACTTCAGCCTGGACAATGGCTTTCGGCAAACGAAATTCAGGAATTCCATAGACCAGTACGCCCCCTGGTTTGTGCAGGGCCTCAAAAACGGTCACCTCATGGCCGAGTTTAATAAGATCGCCGGCACAGGTCAAACCGGCCGGGCCGCTACCGACAATCGCTACTTTCTTGCCCGTTGCCGGGGCAATTGCCGGCATGGTAACCGCCCCCTGATTCCGTTCATAATCAGCGGCAAAGCGTTCAAGTCGGCCAATTGCCACCGGCTCACCCTTTTTGCCCACCACACACTTGGACTCACACTGGCTTTCCTGTGGACAGACACGACCGCAGACCGCCGGCAGGGCATTGGTTTCCTTGAGTTTACGGGCCGCACCGACAAAATCTCCACCGGCAATAAGGCCGATAAACTCAGGAATTTTCACGTTGACGGGACAACCCTCAACACATTTCGGCTTTTTGCACTGCAGGCAGCGGCTGGCCTCCAGCATGGCCATTTCTGGGGAGTAGCCATAAGGAACTTCCTCGAAATTGCGGGCTCTGACTTTTGCCTCCTGCTCCGGCATTGGCTGCCGGGGAATTTTCTTCTTCTGCTCAGCACTCATGAAAGACCTCCATTATCGCAGCCACATCCGCAGTCACACCCCTGCTGTTTTTGCCGAAAAAGCTCCAGTGAAGCCTTCTCCTGCTCCGGATAAATCCGCTGCCGGGTCATTAATTCATCAAAATCAACCTGATGGCCATCAAACTCTGGACCATCGACACAAACAAAACGGGTTTTGCCGCCCACGGTTACCCGACAGGCCCCACACATACCGGTGGCATCCACCATTATCGGGTTCAGACTGACAAAGGTTTTCACTCCAAAGGGCTCGGAGGTCTTGGCCACAAACTTCATCATGATCGGCGGACCGATGCCAATGACCAGGTTGATATCCCCCTGATCACGATCTTTTTCCAACAGTTCCTGCTCCACTGCCGTTACCAGACCATGACGGCCATAAGAGCCATCATCGGTGGTAATATAGAGTTCATCGCTGACGGCCCGCATCTTGTCTTCCCAAAACAGCAGATCCTTGGTCCTGGCACCCATAACCATAATAACTTTATTGCCATGCTTTTTCAGCTCTTTGGCAATATTATGGACCGGTGCAATACCTATCCCGCCGGCGACACAGAGGACGGTGCCATAATCATCCATATGGGTCGGCTTCCCCAGTGGACCGATAAAATCGAGAATCTCGTCGCCGACCTCCAACTGTCCCAGCATGGCAGTACTCTTCCCCACCTCCTGGAACACCAGCGTGACCAACCCTTTTTCAGGGTCGGTGTCGGCAATCGTCAAAGGTATACGTTCCCCCTGTTCGCTGCAGCGCAAGACGATAAACTGACCGCCTTTAGCCTTGGCGGCAATCTTAGGCGCTTCAATCTGCATCATTTTAACGGCCGGTTCTCGCGAATACTCGGCTTTTGCCACAATTCTGTTCACAACCTGCTCCTTTCAAAACCACCAACGAATAAGCTTGCTAATATTTGCACAAAGTGCCCTTGTTTAATACAAAAGCCTTGAAGTGTCAAGGGGTTTTTTACGCAAGTGAACGGGCACTACTTGAGTCTGAAAGAGGGCACTAGCAGGTAGGCAAATAAAGCAGTCCGACAAAAGCATGATGCTCACATGAACAGGAGCATTATGCATCCTTGGACGAACACAGCATTCCTTGGGCAACTGCGGTACCGTTAATCAACAACTGGCGAAATTCTGCGACCGAAACCGGCGGACTGAAGAAGTAGCCCTGCACCAGTCGAACCCCGCGATGGCGTAGAAAAGCAAGCTGCAGTTCGTTTTCGACGCCCTCAGCCACAACTTCCAGCTGCAAACTCTTAGCCATGGCAATAATTGCCTCAACCAACGCCCGGTTATTGCTGTCGTCCTCCAAGTCACGGGTAAAGCTGCGATCTATTTTTAACACTTGCAGGGGAAAACGTTTCAAATAACTCAGCGATGAGTAACCCGTGCCAAAATCATCGACAGCGAGGCGGATTCCGCGATCATAAAGTGATTGCAAGGATGCCATCGGCTTATGGGTGTCTTCGAGAATCAGGCTTTCCGTTATTTCCAGTTCCAGCAGGTGGTGGGGCAAGCCGCTAACACGAAGCGCCTGGTCAACAGCGGCCAAGAGGGTGCCGGCGTGAAATTGCTGTGAAGAGATGTTCACAGCGACATGCACCGACTCTGAAGTCAGGAACTGCCATTGACTGGCTTCTTTGCATGCCATCTCAAGAACCCAGGTGCCGATGCTTTCAATAAACCCCATATCCTCAGCCAGGGGAATAAACTTGTCCGGTGGGACATGCCCCAATTCCGGGTTGTGCCAGCGCAACAGTGCTTCGGCGCCTGCGATGGTCCCGTTGACAATATCGATCTTCGGCTGAAAAACCAGGCTCATTTCGTTGTTGTCGAGGGCATGACGCAAATGGTCTGCAACCAGCATGCGTTCTTCAGATGCTTTACGCATCTCGCGCGAGAAAAATTGATAGTTGCCGGGACCATCATCTTTGGCATGATACATGGCCATATCAGCGTACTGCATGAGCTGATCAACAGCTTCACCGTCATCAGGATAGATACTGATGCCGATACTAACCGAGGTGTAGACTTCACGGGAATCAATCACAAACGGCTGTTTAAATATATTAATAAGTTTCAGGGCAACCACCTCCGCATGGCTGGTCTGCTCCAAGCCCTCCAATAAAATGGTGAATTCATCACCACCGGACCGCACGGGGGTATCACTTTGCCGCAGGACAGTACGCAGGCGCTCCGCCGTTTGTTTCAGAACCTCATCACCGGTATCATGGCCAAGCGTATCATTGATGTGCTTGAAGTTATCCAGATCCATGAACAGTAGACCCACCTTCTGTTTCTGCCGATTGGCACGGATGAATGCTCTTTTTATGTGGGTCTGCATGTAATGCCGGTTGAGCAAGCCGGTCAGCTGATCGAAATTGGCCTGGTAAAGGAGTTTCTCTTCCCACTCACTACGTTCGGTGACGTCCTGTACGGTCGCCACTAAAATGGGTGGAGAGTCCTGGATCGAGAGCTGTAATCTGGCTTCCACAGGATAGAGACTACCATCTTTCCGACGGTTTCTGCCTTTATAGAGTACTGTTTCCTGCTGGCCACTACGCAAAGGCTGGATGAGTTCATCAAAGGTATTGCGGTCAAGATCGGCAAAGATATCAAGGAGGTGAATGGCGGCAAACTCATCCTGGAGATAGCCAAGATTCTGGATCGCACCCATATTGACCTGCAGACATACCAGGGTATTGGCATCGGCAACGTAGATTTCGTTCGAGCTGTCGTTAAGAATCCGCCCCAGACGATTATTCAATTTGGCTCTTTCCTGCTCAAGGTCTTCCACCAACGCTCGGTTTTCATAGCGTAGCCGCAGCGATACCATAAGGTTGTCATTAAATTCGTTGCTGAACTTGAGAAAAAACAGTGCCAGAATGGCAACCAGAACACTGATCCCCTGGTGCAAATGATCACCGATCATTGCTGTTTTATAAATTACCGGCATGATAAGGGTCATCAGGTAGATGAAAAAAGAAAAAAAATCCGGCAGCATGATCAGCGAGCCTGCCGTAATGCCAAGAGGAAACATGATTGCCAACATCAAGTAGTAGACCGCTTGTTGGGGGAAAAAAAGCAGGGGAAGACTGCCAACGGTCAGCCCGGTAGCCAGAATTCCCAAACGAAATCGCCATAACCAACTGGATAATTGGTCGGTACGCACCGGGTCTTTGGTATAACGCTCCTTCAGGAACCAGCGTCCGGCCATTACCAAACACAGGACCGCATACCAGACCAGAAACGATTGCCACGGATACTGGTTTGACTGGACGACGAGATAAACCGCGCAGATCGCCAGGAGAGACAGGATGGCGCTCTTTGACCTGGCATAGAGCATATCTACCCGGTCGATCAGGATTCTTTGTTCAATGGTATCGTGCTTCTTGTTGGCCATTTTTTATGGGTGATAAAGCAGCTTTTTGGATACATGTTAATGATGGCTGCTCTCTCAGAACTCCATGTTGCTGACTTGAACTACCAGACACGTTGACCATAGCATAACGGCCAAGATGCGCAGATGGCAACAGACAAAGAATGAGGCGCACCATAAGCACGCCTCATCCATGGAGGTTGCAAGGGAGCAAGAAAGCTAATTTTTCATATCTTCATTTTTGATTTGACTCAATGTGTC
>JAFGSY010000003.1 GCA_016934315.1 Candidatus Anaeroferrophillus wilburensis
CAGAGGCAGCCTGAAGCCTCCTCTATAAACTTTTTCAGAGCTTATTCACATTCTCAGGCTGTCCAAACAATGGGGTCCACCCCAACCGGCAGGCAACACTGATGGAACAAAAGCAGGCCATCCCTGACGAGAGGATAGTCAAACGCCTTGAGGCCTTGCGCCGGGAAATCACCTACCACAACCATCGCTATTACATCCTTGACCAACCGGTTATTTCCGACAGCGCCTACGATTCCCTGCTCAGGGAGCTAGAGGCACTGGAGGCCCAATACCCGGAACTGATCACGCTCGACTCGCCAACACAACGCGTCGGCGCCACCCCCCTGGAAAAATTCAGCAAAGTTGACCATCTGCTGCCGATGCTGAGCTTATCCAACACCTATGCCAGCCAGGAGATTATTGATTTCGATGAACGCCTGAAGCGGGCTCTGGCGATGGACGGCGAACTGACCTATATTGTCGAGCCAAAGCTGGACGGCCTGGCAGTGGAGCTGGTATACGAACAGGGAATCTTTGTTCGTGGTTCAACCAGAGGGAATGGTTTTACCGGCGAGGATATCAGCCAGAACCTTAAAACTATCGCTTCTCTCCCCTTGTGCTTCCTCTCCAGGGATGCGGCGCCGGCAAGGATTGATATTCGCGGTGAGGTCGTCATGCCTCTGGATGAGTTCGAAAAACTTAACCAGGAACGAGCCCGGGAAGGCCATCCTCTTTTTGCCAACCCCCGTAATGCAGCAGCCGGCTCCTTGCGGCAGCTTGACGCCCGCATAACCGCCGGGCGGCGACTTGATCTTTTTTGCTATGGAGCGGGATATCATCAGGGGATCTCCTTCGCCACTCAGCAGGAAGTTCTCAACCAGCTTGCAAGCTGGGGCTGCAAGGTCACCTCTCAACGCTACCAGGTAACCGGCAGCCAGGCAGTTATTGAATGCTGCCAGGTAATCGAAGCGCTGCGGAACCAGTTGCCCTATGAAATTGACGGCACCGTCATCAAAGTTGACTCTCTCCTGCTCCAACAGCAGCTGGGGGAAAAATCCCGCAGCCCTCGATGGGCCATCGCTTACAAATTTAAAGCCCGTCAGGAAACCACCCACGTCGTGGACATTACCATTCAGGTCGGCAGAACCGGCGCCTTGACTCCGGTGGCAATTATGGAACCGGTCCGCATCGGCGGCGTTGAGGTAAGCCGGGCAACCCTGCACAATTTCACCGACCTGCTCCACAAGGATATCCGCATTGGTGATCGGGTCATTATTGAACGGGCCGGCGATGTCATCCCGGAAATTGTCGCTGCCCTTCCGGCAGCCAGAAACGGTTGTGAGCGGCCAGTCCCTCTGCCGGAAGCCTGTCCGGTTTGCGGCGCCCATGTCATGCGAGAACCTGACGGCATCATTCTCCGCTGCACCGCCGGACTTTCATGTCCGGCCCAGCTGAAAGGAACCATTAGCCATTTCGCCGGCAAACG
Organism: Candidatus Anaeroferrophillus wilburensis; assembly: GCA_016934315.1. Lineage (NCBI taxonomy): Bacteria > Deltaproteobacteria > Candidatus Anaeroferrophillales > Candidatus Anaeroferrophillacea > Candidatus Anaeroferrophillus > Candidatus Anaeroferrophillus wilburensis. The sequence goes on from JAFGSY010000003.1 coordinate 1,466, forward strand.
GGCAATGGATATTGACGGCTTGGGGCCAAAACTGGTACAACAACTCGTTGAAAGAAACGTCATTCAAGATGTTGCCGATCTTTACAGCCTCTCATTGGAAACCCTATCCAATCTGGATCGTTTTGGAGAGAAATCAGCCCGTAAGCTGCTGGCGGCCATAGAGGCCAGCAAACGTCGACCGTTGGCCTGCCTGTTGTATGGCCTGGGTATCCGCCATGTGGGAGAACATCTGGCGGCTGTGGTTGCCGATCATTTTCCCCGCATTCTGGAGACCGGCACGCCGTCACTGGAGCAGCTGATGCTGACCAGAGAAATCGGTCCCCAGGTGGCACAGAGCATCCATGAATTTTTTCAGGAGGAAAAAAATCTTGCGGTAATCAGCAAACTGCTAGCCCGGGGGGTAGAACCAGTGCTACCCCGGCCTCGAACTCCACGGCCACTGGCCGACAAAACATTTGTCATAACCGGTACCTTATCCAACCCCCGTGAGCTGATTAAGCAACGGCTGGCGGATGCCGGTGCCAGAATAACCGGTTCAGTCAGCAAACACACAGACTATCTGGTTGCCGGGGATAACCCCGGGTCAAAACTGCAAAAAGCCCGGGAGCTTATGATTCCCGTGCTTACAGAAGGACAACTGGAAGAACTGCTGACCGCTTCCCCAGCCTTAGAGCAGCTGCTGCTGCCACTGGCTGACAGGGACCATACAGCATAATCTTTTACTCTCTTTAAGACCGGAGACTGACCACCAATGCCACCGAAATCTCAGGGGAGCAAAAACCAGATACTGAATGAGGATTTTTTCCATCGATTTGCCGAGCTGGGCTACACCTGGGAATCGTGGTATGACCCGGCTGGCAACTACCTTTACGTTTCTCCTGCCTGTGAGCGGATCAGCGGCTACAGCCCGGATGAATTCTACCAGGACAGCCAGCTGATGGAACGCATAATCGATCCAAAATTTCGCAACACCTGGCGTAACCATATTCATAAAAGGCTTGTCTCCGGCGAACTGGAACGGCTGGATTTACGGATTATCACCAAAAATGGTGACGAACGGTGGATCGGCCATTACTGCCAGACGATCTATGACCACAACGGCCAGATTCTAGGCACCCGCAGCACCAACACCGACATCACCATCAGAAAGCAAACCGAAGATGCCCTGGAAAAAGCCGCCCGTCTGGATCCTCTGACCGGCATCCTTAATCGCCGGGCTTTCATCCGCCGGCTTGACGATGAAAAGATTCGTTTTCTCCGCAACAACCGACCTTTCTGTCTGGTCATGGCTGACATCGATTTTTTCAAAGAGGTCAACGACACCTACGGACACAGTGCCGGGGATCATATCCTGGTCCAGCTGGCCAACTTGATGACAACCACCCTGCGCTCCCAGGACAGTATCAGCCGCTGGGGTGGCGAGGAGTTCCTCTTTCTCCTGCCGGAAACCGACCTTCATGGCGGCATCTATGCTGCTGACAAGCTGCGAAGCCTGATTGAAATTCATGACTTCTCCTATGAGCAGCACCATCTGTCCATCACCGTCAGCTTCGGGATCTCTGTCTATCAGGAGGGCATGACCATCGATGATTGCCTGAGAAAAGCCGATGACAATCTTTATCTGGCAAAAAGGAAGGGCCGCAACCAGGTCGTTTCATAGATTGCCCGCAGGATGGCTACGGGCAGAAATGCAGATCTTCCTTGGAATGGTTTGATGGCAGGGGCATCACGCTGCTCCAGGGCGGCGGCAATGGGCACTATGAATATTCCCACAGACGAGTTCCATGCCGGGCTATCCGAAAAATCCAACAACGGAGGAAACCATGGGCAACCATCGCCGCCAACACGTCTGCCGCTGGCTTTCTATTATAGCGGCTGTTTTTCTCTTTTTTGCCATCACCCAAGCAGCTGAGCAAGCCAGCCAAAAACCCGCAGTTGAAGTACCAATCAGCTACGAGAACTATGATGCCATAATCAATGGCACCATTTCCCGGCAGGCCACCACCTCACCGCTGAACATCAGCGGCACGTTCACCAATAACTATTGGGAAAGCCTCTGCAACATCAATGCGTACATCACGGTTATCAGACCGACAGCAGAAAAAGAGCAACCACTGCGGCTCTATCTGGGCGACCTCGAAGAGAGGAGTAAGACATCATTTCAGTCCTCGGTTCCCGCGCCGGAAAGGGTGGGTACTATCAACCTCACCATCACCTATGAGATCTGCAGCAAACGCGCCCAAAGTCCACCTGAGTTCATCTCAGTCGATATCAGCTGGCCAAAGCAGGAATGAGCTGTCGCATGGTACAGCGGACAATGAAACAGGCCATCAAAACCCTTTGCGTATCAATCTTGGCCGGGGTTTTGCCCAACATCGGCGAACGTCCTGCTATGACAGTGGAATGAGGCACATAAAGGTCAGTCCCTGGGGACCCGCCTGGAAATTATGACTCTCCCCACCGGGGATGAACACCACTTCCTGAGGTTTCAACGCCGATTGCTGGCCATTGAACGTCAGCACGCCGCTGCCGGCAAGAATAAAAACCTCATGCTCAAAATCATGGTCATGGTAGGGAGTTTTCCCCTCCGGTTCCACTTCAAAAATCCGCATAGCAAAATTTTTGGCACCGTCCGCCTCATTGATGACCCAGCGGACACTGACCCCCTGCGCCCCTTCTATCTCCACCGGCTCCAAAGGTACGTCGGTATAGTGAACATGTTTCATTGCTCCATCTCCTTGTTTTAACGGTAGTTACTGAAACAGCCGGTTGCCGGAAGATGCCCCGACACGGCGCATATTTCACCTTGAGCAGCTACAGCAACCCATCATAGCTGCTGCCGGCAACGATCGCAAATCCCCGGATGATTGTCGGTTGCTTCGGTCAACATCGTGCTATAGCGCCAGCAGCGCTGACATTTGTCACCGGCGGCCGGAGCTACGGTCACCTTCACATCAGGCTGCTCGTCACTCTCGCCCTTTTCTCCAGCAGCCAGCACCAGCACCTCCACCTGGGAAACCATGAAAATATCCGTCAACTGCGGCTGGTAGCGCTGCAGCAGTTCCAGCGTCTCTCCCCGGGCAGCCAACTGCAGACGGGCATCAAGGGAAAGGCCGATCAGCTTTTCCTGCCGGGCGGTCTCTAGCTTCTTCAAAGCTGTTTTACGAATATCGAGCAACCCGCTCCAGACCGCTGCCAACTGCGGATTGAAACAGCTTTCAGGCAGCAGCAAAAACTCATGGAGGAAAATGCTGTCATCAGTTTCAGCTGCCGGCATATGCTGCCAAACCTCATCGGCAGTAAAGGAAAGGATGGGGGCGCACATACGCACCAAGGCGTTGACAATCAGGTGAAGAGCGGTCTGGGTTGACCGGCGCATGGACGAATCGGCGGCCGTGATATAGAGCCGGTCCTTGACCACATCAAGATAAAAACCACTCAATTCGACCACGCAAAAGTTATGGATGGCATGATATATAGCATGAAATTCATAGGCTTCATAGGCAGCCAGCACCTTTTTCTGCAGCTGGCACACCTGATGCAACGCCCATTGATCCAGCTCTTCCATGCTGCCATAGTCAACCGCATTGACGGCAGGATCATAGTCAAACAGGTTGGCCAGCAGGAACCTGAGCGTATTTCTGATCCGCCGGTAGGCCTCCACCAGCCGGGAAAGAATCTCCTCGGAAATCCGGATATCATCCCGGTAATCCTGGGCGGCTACCCAAAGACGAAGGATTTCAGCACCATACTTCTTGACAACTTTTTCTGGAGAAATAACGTTGCCAGCCGATTTGGACATCTTTTTCCCGGCCCCGTCGACAACAAAACCATGGGTCAGAACCGCCTTATAGGGGCTGGTTCCCCGGGCCCCCACCGACGCCAGCAGGGAGCTGTGGAACCAGCCTCGATGCTGGTCGCTGCCCTCCAGGTAGAGATCAGCCGGATACTCAAGATAATCACGAGCCTTAAGAACGGCGGCATAACTAACCCCGGAATCAAACCAGACATCAAGAATATCCGTTTCCTTATCAAAGACATCATGCCCGCAATCCGGGCAGACAGTTGCCGGCGGCAGGAAAAAGGCCGCATCTTCAGCGAACCAGACATCTGCCCCCTGCTCGGCAAACACATCAGCAACCCTGTTCATCAACTGTTCATCAATCAGCGGCCGGCCGCATTGCCGGCAGTAAAATACCGGGATCGGCACCCCCCAGACCCGCTGCCGTGAAATGCACCAGTCCGGACGGTTTTCAACCATACCATAGATCCGCTCACGCCCCCAGGTCGGAATCCAGGTAACCTGGTTAATCGCCTCCAAGGCCCGCTGCCGGAGATCGTTACGCTCCATGGAAATAAACCATTGTTCCGTGGAACGAAAAATGATCGCTTTCTTGCACCGCCAGCAATGGGGATAAGAGTGTGACAGCGGCTTGCTGGCCACCAGGGCACCACACTCCTCCAGTTTGGCGATCACCGCCGGGTTGGCGGCAAAAACAAACTGGCCGGCAAAGAATTCCACCTCATCGGTAAAACGCCCCTGGTCATCAACCGGCGCATAGACATCAAGGCCATAGGCAAGGCCAACTTCATAGTCTTCCTGGCCATGCCCAGGCGCCGTATGCACACAACCGGTTCCCGCTTCAAGGGTAACGTGGTCACCCATGATAATCAGCGACTGCCGTTCATAAAGGGGATGGCGACAGGTGCAACGCTCAAAATCCTTTGGATTCACTGTTCCCAGAACGTCACCCCGGTCCAGCCCTGCCTCGACACAAAACTTTTCCCGCAGACCCTCGGCAACGATATAGACCTCATCATCAACCTGCAGTGCCTCATAGACTAAATCAGGATGGAGGGCAATAGCAAGGTTGGCAGGGATTGTCCATGGCGTGGTCGTCCAAATGACCAGAAAGACCTTCTGGCCGGCAAGAAAAGGATAGGTGGCTGACAGATCATCTTCCAAGGCAAATTTCACGTAGATCGAAGGTGATGTTTCATCCTCATACTCGACCTCAGCTTCGGCCAGGGCCGTCTGGCAGGTTGAACACCAGTAGATGGGTTTTTTTCGTTTATAGAGTCCTCCATTGCCGGCAAACTTAGCCAGCTCCCTCACTATAGCTCCTTCATAGGGGTAGTTCATGGTCAGGTAGGGATTATCCCACTCACCAAAGATCCCCAGACGCTCAAACTCATCCCGCTGGATGGCAATAAACTTGGCGGCATAATCCCGGCAGGCTTGGCGAACCTCCACCTGGCTCATTTCTGCCTTGCGGCGACCAAGGTCTTTATCCACCTGATGCTCGATGGGCAGGCCATGACAATCCCAACCGGGTACATAATGGCAGCGGCAACCGGCCATTGATCGGGCTTTCAGAATAATATCCTTCAAAATCTTGTTGAGCGCATGCCCCATATGGAGATGCCCATTGGCATAAGGAGGACCATCATGGAGGACAAAGGCTGGAGCCGCAGCCCGGCGCTCAAGGAGGCGCCGGTAGACAGCCCTCTCTTCCCATACCCTGATAGATTCAGGTTCACGCTGCACCAGATTGCCCCGCATGGGAAATCTGGTTTGGGGTAAATTCAAGGTTTCCTTGTAATCCATGAAAACATTCTCCTTCGGTAAAAGCAAAAGAGCTACTCGCCCAAAGACAAGTAGCTCTTTCTTATGAAAAAATGGCGGGAGCGACGAGACTCGAACTCGCGGCCTCCGGCGTGACAGGCCGGCGTTATAACCAACTTAACTACGCCCCCGCAGATGAAACTCTATCCTGTTACCATATAAAAATAGGCGGAACAGGGCTCGAACCTGTGACCCCCGGCTTGTAAGGCCGGTGCTCTCCCAACTGAGCTACCCGCCCACAAAGCACGCAGGTTAGTTCAAATCATCCTTCAAAGCTTTGCCTGCCTTGAACTTCGGAACGGTGCAGGCGGGGATCTGAATTTCGTCCCCGGTGCGGGGATTTCTACCAGTCCTGGCCGGACGTTCAGCAGCATAAAAGGTTCCAAAACCTACCAGCGTGATCCTTTCACCTTTTTTGATCCCGGTCTTCACTTCTTCCATAAAAGCCTTCAGTACTTTCTCAGCTGCAGCTTTGGATACTCCTGCTTTCCCAGCAATCGCCTCGACCAATTCTGCTTTTGTCATAAGTCA
>JAFGSY010000004.1 GCA_016934315.1 Candidatus Anaeroferrophillus wilburensis
CAAGCGCCCAAATGCCTTTCGGCAATTTGCGGTAAAAGCCCTTGTTGGAACTTATCGATTCAGGATTACTTGGTTGTAATGAGGTCACAAGTGTCATTTCCTATGTTGCCCAATCGCCGCGGATCAGTCGCGAGCGAGTTGACAAGCTTGCTTGTCTGGCTCGTGTAGCCGACTGCAGCCGCGCCAACAACCGACGGGGAAATCAGCAAACGTTCTCGCGGTCTGGTTAACCGTCTGATTGGGCAGTGGCTTATGCTGTTATCTCAGTCCTGTGTCAAAACCTGATCCTTTATCTTTTCGCTAAACGACATCATTTTTTCCTGCTATGTTATTTTGAATAATGCTTCTTACCGCAATACGTCCGGAACTGAGAGCAAAACTGCTTGCAGAACCTTCCGCAAGAAGGTCATATGTACTGTCATAAAGACCGCCTATATCTTGGCCGGTTACATACAAACCCGGAATAATGTTATCCTTGTTGTCAAGAGCTTGCATATTCGTGTTTATCTTGACTCCACCCAGAGTCAGGAAAAAAGCACGTAGGCCTTTCAGGGCGAAGTAAGGACCATTCAGAGTATCAAATCTGACTAGGTGATCTGGTTTTCGGCTGAAATCCGGATCATTTTTCTGGTCAGCATAGCGATTGACCTTTTCAATTGTTTCACGCAATTTCGTTGGTTCTATGTGTATTTTATTTGCTAAAGCTTCAATTGTATCGGCCTTGAAGGCAAAGCCTGATTCAATACCCTTCTGAATACCTATATCAAGTGCTGTCATTTTTTGTCCCGGAACAACAATGTCGTTAAATGGTGTAAGAGGGCCATTCTCGACCATATATTGTTTCATGTGGCCGTCAAAAATAGACCACATCAAACCACCGTTTGAAGTCATTGCATTGTAGACATCGCTAAAAACCGAACCGAAGGACTCATTGTAGAAACGATCACCATGTCTGTTCACCCATAGAAATGGCTGGCTCAACGCACAACGCATTTGCTTCATATGGTCCGGTCCTCTGAATTGTCGAATTGCCGGCTCATTGTCAAGATAAGGGCTATTTCCTGCAAGAGTTCCCATGCCGGCAAGCGCGGCATTGACGCTTAACGCCAGATTAATTCCGTCACCTTCCCTACCATCAATAGCTGGCCCACGATACATGAGTTTTGCCATTCCCGGAGTACTGACATCCGGTACATATTTCTTCAACATCTCCTTGTTGCTGACAAAACCGCCAGTTGCCATGATGACAGCCTTCGCAGTAACGGTTAGCGTCTTACCCGAAACGTTCTCAGCTACTATTCCGATAACGGCTCCATCATCATTGATCAGTAATTTTTTTACTGGCGTATTGGTTAATATCAGTCCACCCTTCTTTTTTATGTTCTCAGACATTATCTTCACAACTCGAGATCCTGAGCCCTTAAAAATGTGCCACACATTCAGGCTTTTTTCAGGCGGAAACATTGTTCTAATTCCCTTAATTTCGACCCCATAATCCGTTAACCAGTCGATTGTTTTGCCAGACTCGTTGAGAAGCGTGCGAATGACCGATGCATTGCAGCGCCAATGGTGAAATTCCATTACTTTGGCAAAAACCTCAGCAGTCGTTGTCTGAATCTCATTTTTTTTCTGGTACCGAGTGCCGATTCCAAGAGAACCTTCCGGGAAAATGCCGGCACCGCCGAGAAAAGGCAATTTTTCAAGAACAATTGCCTTTACGCCACTTTCAGCTGCAGTTAGTGCTGCCGAAAGCCCGCTTAGCCCGCCACCTGCGATAACAATATCAGTATCATACTTCAGATCTTCTGTGGACGATACCGGAGACTTCTTTATGGATATCATTTACAGCCTCTAATGATATTTTGGCCAACGGCCGGTTTCAGCGGGCGCATGGTCCTCGCGATCCGCTGAAAACCGAGGTTAGAAACCATTTTATTTAAAAGGAGTTTTCAATTTATATTTAATCGTTTTTCTACCAATAGTAATATTTGAAACGCCCAATATGTGGTGGCCGAAGCCTGGTATTTCATTCCCGTCAGTATCGTATGTTTTATGAGATCTTAACGAAAGATTCTCTATATCCTGAGATCCAATGTTCCACATACACGATCCTTCGACTTTTCGAATGGCAGGTATGCCGGTCTTTTCGTTTAAGGGAATCACATTTGACAGGTCATATATAATACTAAAATCAACCGCTATCAAACTCGGGTTCTCTGTAAGATATAGCGCAACTTTTTTACCAGACATTCCTTCAAAAAAGGCACCCTTTTTCTCTATTTCTTCGATCACTTTAGGATAAATATATTCACTTATTTTAGAGGTAATAATTTCTCTATTTATTGGAGGTAGACTTTGGCTTATTTCATCTAAAAATGTTTTCGTTTGATAATAAACATATACCTTGTTTTTCAGACTATCTAATTCAGATATTAGTTCCTGAGCAATTCCTCTATTTGGACTTGTCTCCTTAAAAAATCCCTTGTCTTCAGTAATGAAATGAACGTCGCTTTTTTCAGAAAGGAATAGGATAGATTCCCATATAAGAGAATCCTTATATTGTTGATTTTTCATTCCATTTGGAGGCGTTCCATTGATCACTCGAACTAAGGCGTTTTTATACATGGAGAGAGTAGTCGGTATAGAAAAGCAATTAAGACCTAATTCAGATAACCTCTCTGAGAAGCGGTTTTTAAAAGAAGTTTCATCAGGAACTTTATAATCGTCACGCTTGCCCATAAGGGTTTCAATAATTTTATAGTTATCGTCGATTTTTTCTACTGCTTCTAGCCCATGTTTGACAACGTGTTTTTGTACTTCACCATTAACGACCTCAGGGATTGCTATCACATAGCTATTTCGCTTTATAGCTGAAGCTAAAGCTGCGCCAAGAGGGGATGCCATGAGCTTAGTGCTATAAACCCAAACATTAGTGTCTAATATGATGATATCGTCCATTAAAATATATCTTTCAGCTTTCTAACGCATGAATTCAGCGGCGTTTTAGGCGACGCCTGTTTTTGCGGAAGCAAAAATAGGTGGCGGGTCAAACGTCCGCTGCAATGAATTGTTATGTTGCGCTGGAAAGAACATTGATCTTCTCAATTTTGACCTCTTCCCACAGCCTAAAATAGGCTGGGATAAGACTGTCATGACACCTAACTAGATAGTCCATGACATTCACTTCAGGTGCTGTTTTCTGAGTCCTGCAAAAACCACCCTGACTATCGAGAGAGACACCTTCATAGGTTATTTCTTCAAACTCGAGGCGTCTCCAATTATTCTTCACACGCAGCAGGGTTCTATGCTTCATGGCATTCGTATAGCCCCGCAGCAGCTGAAATTCTTCATTTACACAAAAACTTTTAAGCGCTCCACCAAAGGAAAAACCGCGATACTTCGCCATGAACTTCTTGTTCCACGTCACATCAGAACTTTCAGGATCAGTAACTGGAAAGAATAAATTGAGTACGTAAGGAAAGGAATCTAGTAATGCATGCAGGTTTTGAATAAATGCGAAGATATTTGCTTCATAGACAAAGCGGACAGCCACAGTGTCGCCTGATCTCCGATATACCCCTAATCGGTCTAAAACGAGATTCTTTTCCGATACTATCTCTTCTAGAACGGAATAGTGATACTCACAAAACTGCGCCCGATGATAAATCGACTGAGTACTCAACTCTAGGCGCTTGAGCACGTCATTTTCTTCGCCGCCTATTTCCTGCCGCTTCAGAGCGACAACTTCAGCAATATCCAATTTGGATTCAGGCATTTATCGTTATCCTTGCTTAGCAACATAACAAGTTATTCTATGGTTTCCTGATATCTACTCAAACCAGCTAATCTTGACAAAGAAATATCGGTTGTGTCTCTTGTTTTATAACCGGATATCATTCATTAATGAGCGATATACGTTGAAAGATATCTACTGCCAAACTATACTTTCCGGTCAATCAGCAACTTGAACTATATCGTAAAACCTTTTATCTTGCCACGTCGTGGCTATCTCTATCTGTTCCTGCATCAATAAATCAACCACGCGCAAACCAGACGGCATTCTACAGGTGTTTGCCTCCTGCCGGCGAAGTGTGTCGGTTAATTCCTGCCGGGCATACGGCCATGCACTGCCAGCAGTTATATTGAAAACCGATAAACCCGGCTTGGTACAGTTCGAGAAAAACGGGCTCCTTGAGCAGGTTTTTCTGCTCTTCAGGCGATGCACTGATAAATGAGTGCAGATACGAAAGGGTTGCGCCAATGCCATACGGTTGGGAATTTTTCAGGCAACGCAGTTCGTGAAGCCATGGAGATGCGTTTATTAGGGCTTTCGACGGCGCCGTCATTTTCCCGATATCCGGTAACCACCAGGGACTGCACATCGGGCATGATGTTCTGCGGCGCCGGGGAGAGCGGCGAGTTGTAATCGGCAATAGCGGCAAATCCCACCACATCCGCACCGACATCCATGGCGTATTGGCGAATAAGTTCCTTACTCATACGGCATCTCATGGCATCCATAGTATTCTGGTAGTTGGCCTTGGTTCTCATTGGCCAAGATGGTAATTGTATTGTCTTATCCTGACATTATTTCTTTTTGCAGCAGCCTGACCTCCGGGGCATCAGGGTGGTGCTTCTGCAGTATCCCGAAGACGTTGCGGGCTTCTGAGTGCAGCCCCAGGTCCATCAACAGGCGGATTCGCTGCTCGGCAGATTCAAAAAAGCCGGGATGTAATTCGCTGCTCTTTGCAAATGCTTCAATAGCTCTGTCAAACTCCTGCAGGACTTTGTGTGCCAGACCTAAATTGTACCATGCCCGAAAGTTGCCTTCGTCCAGTTCTTTGGCCGAACGAAAATCGGCTTTGGCGGCGTTGTTTTCGCCCAGGGCAAAATAAGCCATTCCGCGATGGTTCAGCAAAATCGAGCGGATGTGTATTTCGGCGGGAAGTTTAAGGGCCCGGGAGTAGAGGCGGATTGCCCGGCTGAAATCTTCCTCGGCATGGGCCGTGAGTGCCTTGAGGATGATTTTTCCCAAGTCCACTTTGTCATCATCCCCCTGGGGCTCGCTGCCCAACTGTTGACGCAACTCATGTGAGGAGAGGATGCCTGTCCGGGCATTCTGGATGCTGCGTCGTTTATCCTGTTTGAGCACAATCTCCTTCTGGAAGTCACGCAACTCCTGGAAAATGATGTCGCTGAGGGTGAGATTGGCATTCAGCGCCGCAAGTTTCCTTCTGATCTGATCCGTTGGGATGGACCAGTCGGACTTGTAAATCAAATCATGCTCCACTTCGGCCCAGGCATCCTGGAGAAGAGTCCGCAGCTGGATTTCGCAGACCCCATCCACCATCGGCAGCGGATGGGGGACGGTTTGTCCCTGCAGGTCCAGGAGCAGATGAATGGAGTCGTAGCCAAACTCTCTGAAAGACTGACGTTCTCCCTTATGATCCACTTCCCGGATGGGAAAGTGTTCGAGCAGCGTTTTTTCCACCACGGTGAGATCATCGAGGAAGGGACAGATAATGCGCATGCCAAGAAAGTCAGTTATGCCTGCGGTATCCGCCGTCGATTTGGTGGATATTTTTTTAAAATAGCTGCTGAAATCCTTCACCCGGGCTTTGATCTGGTATTTCAGCGGTAAAGGATTCAGCTGTTCACTCAGGTCTGCAGCAAGCTTCATAAGCAGGGTTTGGTATTCCGCCTGGGCGAATGAGTTGTATAAATCCTGCAGCTTGCGTGCATCAAAAGATGACATGATCCCAACTCAGTTAAGGTGCAACTGCCGAAACAGTATTGCCAGGTGTCTTGACCAAAGTGATCCCCAAGGTGGAGATATTGCAGCATAGGGCAAGGGCATCATTTTTTTTCTTCCCACCTGTCTGCCAGGGAGGTAAGGTCTTTGGGGGTATCGATGCCCTTGCTATGGTATTCGGTGGTGACAACCTGAATACGGTAGCCGTTCTCCAGCCAGCGCAGCTGCTCCAGCTTTTCCATTTCTTCCAAAATGCCAGGTCGTAACGCTGGCAGCTGCTGAAGAAAAGAGCGGTGGAAGCCGTAAATCCCCACATGCTGCCGGCAGCAGGGGTTGGGGAATTTCAAATCTTTCCCGGCGAGATCCCGATGGTGGGGGATTGCCGAGCGGGAGAAGTAGAGGGCACGGCCGGCTTGATCGGTAACGACTTTGACGACATGGGGGGAGAGAAAATCATCAAGACAGGTGATGGGGGTGCAGGCGGTGACAATGGTTTCGGCGCTGCTTTTCTGAAGTTCTTCGGCCAGCCGGTCAATAAGTGCTGGGGCGATATCCGGTTCATCCCCCTGGACGTTGATCAACCATGATACGTCCGGATGACGGCCGGCTACCTCGGCAATCCGATCAGTACCGCTGGCGTGATCAGCTTTGGTCAGTTCCGCCTCACCCCCCATCTCCCTGACGGTCTGGACTATTCTTTCATCATCGGTGGCAACCAGCACCCGATCAGCAAGTCGGGCCTGACGGCAGCGTTCCACTACCCATTGGATCATCGGCCTGCCTTTGAGCAGCGCCAATGGTTTTCCCGGGAAGCGGGATGACTGATAACGAGCCGGGATAATGATCATCAGCATACTTGTCAACACTCCTCTTTGAAGCTGTGCTCAGCCTTTCTCTCCAATTAGTATCTGGCAGAAAAATCTTGACAAAGCAACAATTAATCATTTAGCTATACACTACGATTAACGCAAACACCTGCAATAAGGATTTTCAGGTTAGTGGGGGAGGGGTCATGGAAGACAGCGCAGCTCAGACCGGGAAATCGGTACTGGGAAAAATCAGCTTTGAAACCGGTAAACTCTGTCGGGTTGCTACCCGGCAGGTCAAGTTAACTTCCATCCGCCGCCAGCGGAAACATTATTTTCAGAATTTAGGTGAACGGCTCTACATCTTCAAGATGCTCCAGAAAGAAGAAAACGTCTGGGACAAGGAGGAGATATCCCAATTGCTCCTGACGCTGTCTGACCTTGATCAGGAGCAGGAGCTGCTGATTCAGGAAATCAACGAGATTAAGGCGGAGATGATGCCCGGAGAGCCGGAAGTCGTCGTGGGCGAGCCTGAAGTGTCTGAGCCGACGGTTGAGAAGGCTGCCGCTTCTCCGGTTGAACCTGTTTCCGATCCGACTGGCCAGGAAAAGAAGGCATCGAAAAGAAAGCCGGCGGCGAAACCAAAGGCAAAGCCGGCTGCCGCCGGCAAAACCGCCAAGAGCGGAACTCCCAAGACCGCAGCAAAGAAGGTTGCCCCTGAAGCTGAAACCGGCGAATCCAAGCCAGCGACCGAAAACTGATCTTTTCTGAAAAAACGACGGGTTGCGGTTCGGCAGCCCGTCGTTTTCTATTTCCCCCCCTTTTTTTGCACTTTCCCGACTTTTTCAAGTGATCCGGTTGCCGGTCCGTCTGTGGTGCTGCCCTCAGATGTGGGTTTGCAGAATCCTTTTAACCAGCTTCTTCAATTCGGTCAGATCCCCCGATTTTACCACATAATAATCGGAAGCCATGGCAGAGACATCACGTTTGAAGGAGCTGTAGGCTGACAGGAGAATTACCGGCAGGTCATAATATCGGTCACGGATGGTACTCAGCAGTTCTATCCCGCTTAGATGCGGCATCTTGATATCCAGGATGATGATGTCCGGCTGCTGTTGGGCGATGATCTCCATCGCCTGCAACGGATCGCCGAGACTGATGACCTCATAGCCCTCCTCCTCCAGTTCGCAGGCCAGCAGCAGCCGGATATTTTCCTCGTCGTCTATACAGAGAATTTTTTTCTGTTTTTCCATGGTTTTCTCCATTTCCTTCGATATTATTGCTGCTGCCAGCGCTCCAGCAGGTATGGTTTGCTGTCTTCAAAAACCTCGCAGAGCTTTTCCACCACCTCTTCCGCCTGGTAGTCATCGAGATTTTCAGTTTCATGAACGAAAGATGAGATGAAGCCGTAATACAACGGAATCAGCGACTCCAGCAGGGCGGCGCGCTCGGTGGTCGATTGGTAGAAAACGGCAAAATCATAGATAATCCTGACCCATAATGTTTTCGGAAAATCGATTGTTCTGCCGGCCATCTCAGCAACTTCGAGCAGCTTTGCAAAGGTTTCCGGGGTGAGGACCCGGCGGTAGAGATCTGTATGGGCCGAGACGCCGTCGGTAAATTTTGCCATCATGCGGGAGACGTTCACCTGCAGGGGGCGGGGAGCGGTTTCCGACTGGAAGCCGAGAATAGCGGTCGGGCGGCTGCCGATGACTTCCTGCCAGCGGGCTTTGTTGGCCGCCATGAGGGAGAAAATGGTTCCCACCACCTGGATGAACATCGGGCCGAGATCAGCACCCGGATCTTTGACATCATGGATTTTAGCGCCCATAAATGACTGGCAGATTTTAGTGTTTTCAACGATGGCAGTGGTCGTCATCCAGATATCGATGCCGAACCGGGTGACGTCGGTTTCCCACACATCCTGCTGCAGATAGAGGTCAATCAGGCTGCCGGCGAAACCGAAATCACCGCCAATTGGCTGACGCACCCGCCGGCCGTACAGAGCCCTGGTCAAGGGGTAGGCAATGCTGTTGGTAATGGTACCATCGTATTTGTAGCGCCGGTAAAAGGGGCAGACATAGCCATAGTCTTTGTGTAAGACGGGAGCCAGAAGCAGTTGGATCCACTCGGGAGTTACGCTGCGCAGGTCAGAATCCAAAACGGCACATGCCTTGACCTTGAGGAGCCGGGCGGCTTCGAAAATAGCCTTGAATGCGGATCCTTTGCCGGGGGAGCCGATGTAGGGAGTCGAAATGGCTGCCAGGGGGGTGTGTGGTTCGCTGACAAAGAACGTATCATAGGAATTGGTCTTGGCAACCCGTTCGAAGATGATGCTGGTCTGGTCGCTCGAACCGCCGTCGGAATTGAAAAGCACCGCCTTGGCGTCAGGATAGTATTTAGCCAATCCCAGCTTTGCTGCTTCGGCAACGTGACCGATGGTTTCCTCATTATTGTAGCTGGGAATGCCCACCAGGATGTCAGCATTTTTTATGGTTGCCACAGCCTTGCCGGCCTGATCATTGAGCGCGCTGGTTTTCATTATCCATGACCTCCTCTGTTTGGCGGCGCTTTTTGCTATAGACTAATCCTTGGCGCTGCAACTGTCAATAGGGTGGGGGATGCTTTTCAGGTAAGGATGAGAAGAAAGAAGAATAACGTCATCATAAAGTAGTGGCGTTGCAGAAAATAATAAAACGTTTTTTTATAAAAAATCACTGCCGGCAAAGGTGGCTGTGGCTCAGCATTCGTTATTGATTATTGTCAGTGACTATGGTATGGATGCCTACTGATTTTTCCGGTGCCAGCCGGTTTTTCACCGGATATTTTTACCGTGTGGTCGCTGGTATCTTGTTTGAAGCTTGCGGTTGGGAAAAAGGAAAGGGATTGACTGACAATGGCAAAGGGTCGCATTACGGTCAGGCGGGAATTGCGCCAGCCTGACGGTTTCATGAAAACCGCCACCATGGCGCTTGGTTATGTTAAGGGACACCGGCGGTCCGTCATCGTTGGTGCTGTGGTGCTGGCGATTTCTCTGGCGGGCGTTGTCGGCGTCTCCAGCTATTTCAACTATCAAAACCGCCGGGCATCGCAGGTGCTGACCACTGGTTTGCAGGCGTATGCCACAGCAGCCGGCAGCAGCAGTCAGGTTCAGGAGATGCTTGCGGAACTGAAAGCCGGGGCTGAAAATGCGCCACTGGCGGCATCATATCCTCTTTTATGTTATCTTCGCGGGAACGGCTACTATGACCTGCAGGACTATGACCAAGCCCGTCATGCTTATGAGGAGGCTTTGGTCAAAGCGGACGGCTATGTTGCTGATTTGTGCCGGCTTGGCCTTGCCTATGTTGCCTTTGCTGAGCAGGCATACGCCAAGAGTATAGAGATTCTCGAGGCGCTGCAGGCTGATAAAACATCGTTCCGCGAAGATGTGTACCTGCTCATGGGGATGAGTTTTGAACAACTGAACAAGGTCGATGATGCAGTGGCGGCCTATGAGAACATGATTCAGTTCGTACCCGATTCTCAATTGCTGCCATGGGTTGAAGGCCGGCTGGAGCGCCTGAAATTGATCGGCAGTTAATGCTTTTTATGAAAGCGCCAGATTTTGTGAATATGCTCATCTTTTCAGTTGCGGGTCATCAGTTATGAGCCGTGCGGTTACCTTGGGTGTGCTGGTCTGGCTCGTGCTGCTGTTCGGCTGTGCTGGCACCGGGGCTGATAAACCGTCCGCCCCCTCCCTGCCGGATGATGTTTATGAGGAGATTCTCCATCACTTCAGCAGCGGGAATTATGATCTTGTTAAACAGTATATCCAGCGTACCCACGACCGTGGTATCCGGGATAAGCGGCTCTATTTTTTAACCGGGGTGATGGCCTGGCAGGTGCAGGACTATGCCCAGGCAGAAACAGCCTTCCGCCAGGCCACCGAGCTTGATCCGGAGTATTCTGATGCCCATAATAATCTGGGGACCCTCTATCTTTTGTCCGGTGATGATGCCAAAGCGGAGGAGTCGTTCCGCACTGCATTGAAAAATCCCCTATACCGCACCCCGGAACTGGCTTTTAACAACTTGGGCAAGGTTTTGGAAAAACGGGGTGAGCGTCAGGGTGCCGAACAGTGCTATCGTCGGGCAATCTCCCTGAAACAGAACTTCCCCCTCGCCTATTACAACCTGGGGTTGCTGCTCTATCAGGATGGCAGATTTGATGATGCGCGGGTATGCCTTGAGAAGACAACAACATTGTCGCCCCGTCAGGTTGATGCCTGGTGGTGGTACGGCATGGCATCTGTCCAGCTTGGTGACCATGAGAAGGCCAGGGAAGCTTTTTCCCAGGTGCTGACCATGGGACAGGGAACGGAATGGGCCGAACAGGCCAGCGAACAATTGCAGCGGCTTGATGATGCCGGACTGCCTAAGGCAGGGACCCTTCATTAAACGATGCAACGAAATGGTTGCGGTTGAGTTGCCGCTTTTGACGGTTTATGTACCGGTGACTGCTGAGAAGGAAATAATGGTGATAACCTGATGGGGATTACGCAGGAAAAACAGACGTTGCGGGATCAGCGACTCGAAAAGATTGAAAAGCTCCAGGCTTTGGGGGTTAATCCCTTTGCGAATGATTTCATTCCCGGAGATACAGCCGCCGCCGTTCTCGGCCGCTATGGCGATGTTGATGACAAAGAGCTGGGAGAATTTCCGCCCCGGGCTTCCGTGGCTGGCCGGCTCATGTCGCTGCGTTTTTTTGGCAAGGCGGCATTCGGTCATCTGAAAGATCGAACGGGCAGGATTCAGGTGTACGTCCGCAAAGATAAAATTGGTGATGATTTCTTTGAGGTTTTTAAACTGTTTGATATCGGTGATTTTATCGGTGTGGAGGGGGAGGTTTTTCGCACCCGGACCGGAGAATTGACCATTCTGGCCAACCGGGTCTGCCTGTTGACCAAAGCCATCCGGCCTTTGCCGGAAAAATGGCACGGGCTGAAGGATGTTGAAACCCGCTACCGGCAGCGCTATGTCGATTTGCTGGCTAATGATCAAGTGGCGGAAACGTTTGTGAAGCGGGTAAAAATCATCGACGGCATGCGTGATTTTTTTAAACAGCGTGAGTTCCTTGAGGTTGAGACGCCGATGATGCAGCCGGTTGCCGGCGGCGCAACCGCTCGGCCATTCACCACCCATCACAACGCCTTGAATATGGAGCTTTTTCTCCGGGTTGCCCCGGAACTCTACCTGAAGCGCCTGGTGGTCGGCGGATTTGAACGGGTGTTTGAAATCAACCGGAATTTTCGCAATGAGGGCATCTCCATCCAGCATAATCCTGAGTTTACCATGCTGGAGTTTTATCAGGCCTATGCCACCTATCTTGACCTTATGCAACTTACGGAGGAGTTGTTTGCCCACCTGGCCGTATTGGTATGTGGTGACACCAGGATCATCTACCAGGGTCAGGATATCGATCTGACCCCCCCGTGGGATCATCTGACGGTAGTTGAGGCAATTGAAAAATATGGTAACATCCCGCAGGCGCAGCTCCTGGATTTCGCATCGGTCCGGCAAGTGGCGGATGAACAGCACATCGAGGTGGCTGAAGCGGACAGCAGCTACGGCAAGCTGTTACTGAAAATTTTTGATGAGAAGGTTGAACATCAGCTGATTCAGCCGACGTTTATTACCGATTATCCTGTCGAAGTCTCTCCCCTTTCCCGGAGAAATGAGACCAACCCCGCAGTTACCGATCGCTTCGAACTGTTTATCGGCGGTCGTGAAATGGCTAATGCTTTTTCCGAGTTGAACGATCCCCTTGACCAGCGGGAGCGCTTCATTCAGCAGGTAAAGGAGAAAGCCGCCGGTGATGAGGAAGCGCATCAGTATGATGCCGATTACATCAGAGCACTGGAATACGGTCTGCCCCCGACGGCCGGAGAGGGAATCGGTATCGACCGCCTGGTTATGCTGCTGACCGATTCGCCCTCCATCCGTGATGTCATCTTTTTTCCGTTGTTGAAGCCCGAGCAAAAAGAGTCCTGAGGTGTTTCTTGAGTTTTTCATTGCTTTTCGGTATTTGGTTGCCAAGCGAAAGCAGATATTCATCTCCCTGATAACCTTTATTTCCATTGGCGGGGTTGCCGTTGGCGTGGCCGCCCTGATTGTGGTGATGGCGGTTATGAGCGGTTTTGAAAGTGAGCTGAAAAGCAGGATTTTGGGGAATAATGCCCACGTGGTGGTCATGCGTTATGGCGGGGCGGTGGCCAACTATCACCAGGTCATGGCGCAGGCAGCCACCGTTGCCGGGGTTCAGGATGTTGCCCCGTTTATTCTCAATCAGGTGATGATCGCCCACGGCCGAACGGTAAGCGGGGTGGTTTTCAGGGGGATTGACCCTGATCGGGACCCCATGGGCATGTCATTGCGATCGCATCTGACTGCCGGTTCCTTCCTGGATGGCGGCAATGATGCCGCTGCATCCGCAAAAGCCTATCCTGCCATTGTTGTCGGGGTGGAACTGGCTAAGAATCTTGGCGTTTCGGTGGGCGGCCTGGTCAGGGTAATCTCTCCTGTCGGTTCGCCAACCCCGCTGGGGATGGTGCCGCGGATGAAGCTGTTCCAGGTTGAGGGAATTTTCTCATCCGGGATGTACGAATATGATACATCGCTGGTTTATGTCGAACTGGCTGCCGCTCAGCGACTGTTTGGACTGGAGGATAAGGTATCAGGTATTGCCGTTCAGGTTGATAATGTGTATCAGGCCCGGGCTGTCGGTGAACAGATTCAGCAGCTCCTTGGTTACCCTTTCTGGTCACGCGACTGGATGGACATGAATCGCAACCTGTTCTCGGCCCTCAAACTTGAGCGGGTGACGATGTTTGTCATTCTCATGCTTATTATTCTGGTAGCTGCATTCAATATTATTTCTACTCTCTTCATGGTGGTCATGGAGAAACATAAGGATATTGCCATTCTCAAGGCCCTCGGGATGCCTTCCCGCCGGATCATGAGAATATTTATCTGGGAGGGGATGATTGTCGGTCTGGTGGGTACCTCCATGGGTCTGCTGGCCGGCATCGGTATCTGCTACCTGTTGAAAACCTATCATTTTATCAATCTCCCCAGTGACATATACTACATCACCACCTTGCCGGTTAATCTGAAGCCGTTTTATGTGTTTCTGATCTGTCTGGTCTCTCTGGTGATTTCGTTTTTAGCAACTATTTTTCCATCATACAGGGCATCCAAGATGCTGCCCGCTGAAGCCTTACGATATGAGTAGCTTATGAGTGCCATGTTTTTTGCAAAAAAGGACAGGGGAGAAAATCTCTCTACTCGCATTCGCCGCCTGCAGGATCAACTCCAGAAGAATCCCGACAGCTTTCATCTGCGGGTAAAACTGGCTGAGGCCTATATCCAGAGCGGCGACCAGGATACCGGCATCTCCCAGCTGATGAAAATAGCTGAAAGGGATTCCCGTGAAGGGTCGGTTGATAAAGCTATCGCCGTCTATAAGCTAATTCTTCGATATGACCCAGGGAACCTCAAAGTCAAGGATGTACTCTCGACGGTCTACAGTTATAAAGGGCTTAGTGCCGAAGCGGCTGAGCTTGGTGATCTGCTGAAAAATGAGATTGAGCCGGAGCCTATTGATGCCGGTTTTCTGCCACAGATTTCGGTGGCTGAACTGGAGCGTTTAAGCGCCATCTCAACCCTCCTGCCGGTCAAAACCGGAGATGCCATTATCACCCAGGGCGAATATGGCGATACCCTCTATATCATTCTTGAAGGGGAGGTCGAGGTCTACAGTCCTGATTCTGATAACCAGGACTATGAGGCGATGCACCTCAAGGCGGGAAATTTCTTCGGCGAAATGAGTGTCCTGGGTGGCGGACCCCGGGTTGCAACGGTTCGGGCCGTATCCGACTGCCGGCTGCTGGCGATTAAAAAAGAGCAGTTCAGTGTGATTGAAGAGCAGTTTCCCCAGTTGCAGCAGCAGATTATTGAAGGATACCACCAGCGAATGATTGATGTGGTGCTTGCCTCCTTGATCTTTTTTCAGCGCATTCCTGCCCAGCGGCGCAAAGAGATTGTGTCGCGGCTCCATATCCGGCCGATGGTCAAGGGTGACACTATCGTCAGAGAAGGGCAGCAGAACAAATCTCTCTATATTATTCTTGTCGGCGAGGTGGAGGTCTATTTGCACTCCAATGAGCATGCTGTCCATCTGGCTGATCTCGGCAGGGGTAATTTTTTTGGCGAAATATCAATGATTACCGGGCGTCTGGCAATTGCCAGTGTGGTGGCTAAAAGTGATGGTCTGCTGGCGGCGATGGACAGAACCCTGCTGGATGAAATTGCCATGCAGTTTCCCCATTTTCTGCGTAAAGTTATGGATCGTCTCAAACAGCGCAATCAGGATACCATGATCCGGATGATAGAGCATTATCATCATTGATGTTCAGCGCAATAGTGTGTTTTCCGGTGAACATCCTTACCGGGCAGTGGACGGTCAGCGATCAGGTGGAGCGTCAGGGCCTTCTCAAGGCTTCGTGCGATCTTCTTCAGCCAATCACCTGTCTGCTGATGCCTGAGAGAAATTGTGGGGATCATGGCTGATAATCTGCTGAGAGTTGAAAAGCTTACCAAAGAATTTGTTTTGGACGGCGCTCTTGTCCCCGTACTCCGGGGGGTTGATATCGGTGTCGCTCCCGGAGAGCGGCTGGCCATTTGCGGCGAATCAGGGGCTGGCAAAACGACCCTTCTGCAGATCATGGGCACCCTGGATCATCCCAGTAGCGGTCAGGTGTACTTTGACGGCCATGATGTGTTTTCCTGGACGGCGGAGAAGCTTGCCTCCTGGCGTAATGCCAAAATCGGTTTTGTCTTTCAATTTCATCATCTTTTGCCGGAATTTACCGCTTTGGAGAATGTTATGGTTCCGCCCTTGGTACAGGGGGTGTCGCGAAAATCGGCGACAACCATGGCCGGTGATATGCTTGCCCGGGTGGGCCTGACTCCGCGCCTGCACCATAAGCCGGGGGAACTATCTGGTGGTGAACAGCAGCGGGTGGCCCTGGCCCGGGCATTGGTGTTGCGCCCAGTCCTGGTTCTGGCAGATGAGCCGACCGGTAACCTGGATTTGAGGAATAGCCTGGAAGTGGAAAAGCTTCTTTTGGAACTTAACGATGAGTTTGGCATGGCGCTGGTGGTGGTGACCCACAGCCGGCGCCTGGCAGAATCTATGAGTCGGACTGTCTATCTAGAAGACGGGTTGGTGAGAAAGGATGCAACTCAGTGATTCGTCGATCCCTGTTGTTCACGTGTGTCAGTTTGTTTTGTTTTTTTGCTTTTCTGCTGATTCCGGGTGTCACTGGTGCTGCCGATGTTGACTATAATGGTCTGGTGGTCGCCGATGTCGTGGTCTTGGGGAATCAGAAAGTTGCCAAAAATACCATCCTTGACAAGATGAAAACCCGTCCCGGAGAGCAGTTCTCCGATGCTCAGCTCGATGCGGATTTGAAAGTCATCTATGCGCTTGGTTTTTTTGACAATATTATCATGAATCTGAAGCCGGTCAACGGCCGGGTTGAAGTAGCTGTCGTCGTCGTGGAAAAACCTTCGGTTGCCTCAATTGATATCAACGGCAACCGGAAGATCAAACGCAAGGACCTGCTGAAAGAGATAACCGTCCGCACCTTCGCCATCTTAAGCCAGGAGAGAATCAGTGAAAGTGAGGAGAAAATTCGCACCTTCTACCATGACAAGGGCTTTTACTCGGTCACTGTGCGTTCGAAAACGGTTGCTGCCGGCAAGAATCGGGTAAAGGTTGTTTTTACCATCAACGAGGGGCGTAAAAGTTATATCAAAAAAATCAGGTTTAATGGCAATGATGCTTTCAGCGACTGGCGGTTGCGGCGCGAGATCCAGACAAAAACCTATTCATTCTTTTTAACCTGGGCTACTGACTCCGGTATTTTGAAGCAGGAAATGCTGGACCAGGATGTCCGGATGTTGAAATCCTATTATTTGAGCAAAGGCTATGTTCAGGCAAAAATAAGCAAGCCGAAAATCACCCTGAGCGACAATAAAAAATGGATCTATCTTGATTTTGATGTCGAGGAAGGGAAAATCTTCACCCTCGGTGCCATTGATATCGATGACGCTGATCTCGCCCAGGAGATGAAGGAGAAAATTCTCAAGGTTCTCAAGGGAAAACAAGGGGAGGTTTTCAGCAACCTCAATCTGCATGATGATATCGAAACGCTGACTACCTATTATGCTGATCAGGGATATGCTTTTGTCGATGTCAACCCGCTGACCAAGGTTGACGGTGAAAGCCGTAAGGTGGATATTACCTATGCCATCGACCGGGGTAAACAGTTTCGTTTCGGCCGGATTGAGATCAACGGCAATGACAAAACCAGGGATAAAGTGATTCGTCGGGAATTGCGCTTTGCCGAAGGAGAGCTGTTCAGTTCATCCCGGTTGAAACGAAGCCGTGAGCGGTTGACCAATACCCAGTTTTTTTCCGAGGCGGATATCAAGACCGAGCCGGCCGACAATGATTTGATGGATGTGGAGGTCAGTGTTATCGAGGGGCAGACCGGCTCCTTCAGTGTTGGTCTTGGTTACAGCACGGTCGACTCAATCATCGGCATGGCCGGCATCACCAAGAAAAATTTTCTTGGCAAAGGCTGGGACATGGCGTTCAATATGGAAATTGCCGGCAGTCGAAGCCGTTATAGCATCAGTCTGACAGATCCCTACTTCCTTGATATTCCTCTCCAGGCCGGATTCTCGATCTACAACGAGGAGATTGAGTATGATGCCTATGATACCAAGCAGCAGGGGATGAGTGTTCATTTCGGCAAACCCATTGATGAGTATACCAGCTGGAGCGCCGGCTACCGCTGGGAAAAGGTGGATATCTTTAACATCAATTATTATGCTTCTGATTATATCCGCGACGAGGAGGGGAAGACGACCACCAGCCAGGTCTTTTTGAGCCTTATTCGTGACAAGCGTGACAACTATTTCTTTCCCCGACGCGGCTACCGGTTGAAAGGTACTGCAGTATTGGCCGGAGGGCCGCTGGGCTTTGACAACCAGTATTATAAGTTTATTCTTGAAGCGCATAAGTTCTTTCCCCTCCATTGGGACAGTGCCCTGCACCTGCGCAGCATTCTGGGCTATGCTGATGGTTACGGCGGCGAAGACCTGCCCCTTTATGAACGATTTTATGTCGGCGGCATGAATTCGGTTCGGGGGTTTGATTTCGGTGAAGCGGGACCTGAGGACAGGCTGGGAGATGTGATTGGCGGCACCAAGGAGCTGATTCTCGGGGTTGAATGGATTTTCCCTCTGGTTAAAAGTATGGGGTTGAATGGCTTGATTTTTTATGATGCCGGCAAAGCCTATGACGATAATGAGATGTATGATTTTGATTTGCGCCATAGTGTCGGGTTTGGGATTCGCTGGAAATCTCCCATGGGACCGCTGCGCATCGAGTGGGGTTTCAACCTGAGTCCTGAAGATGATGAAAAGGATCATGTCTGGGATTTTTCAGTGGGGGCGTTCTTCTAAAGGTTTCAGCTTGGCTGAAACATAATCAAGGTGGTTTTTTTATCAACAGGGGAGTTGAAAGGAGTAGGTAGATGGTGCGTCATAAGATATTGACAGTGATGCTGGTAGTGGGCTTTATCCTGACTGTTTGTCCTTTCGTCGGTGCTACTGATAATGAGCATGTGACGAAAATAGCCTATATTGATCTGCAGAAGGTTATGGCTTTGTCTGAAGAGGGGAAGCAGGCCCGGGAATCGCTGGAGAAAAAGCGGGCGGAGATGGGCAAGTTGATTCAAGAGAAAAAAAATCAGCTTGATCAGGTGAAGGAAGAACTTGAACGCCAGGGAATGATGCTCAGCAAGGAAGCCCGGGCAGAGAAAGAGGCTGAGTACCAGAAAGAGGTGCGGGATTTTAAACGGTATGTCGCCGACTCTGAGGAAGAGCTGAAGAAGACCTATGAAGAGCTGACCAAGGCAATTCTCCAGGATCTGGAAAAGGTTGTGGTCCAGGTGGGTCAGGAAGGCAAGTATACCATGATCCTTGGCCGGCAGGAGAGTGCAATTTTCTATGCTGACAAAAAGGTTGATATTTCCCAGCAGGTTATTGATGCCTACAATGCCTGGAAACAGCAGCCTGCACCGAAAAAATAGGAAGATGACGTGCCGGCAAAGCAAACAAACTTTTCCGTTACCCTGGCTGAACTCGCTGCCCATGTCGACGGGGAACTGCTGTCTGCCGACCCCGGTTGGCGGGTTACCGGTATTGCCCCGCTGCAGGAGGCCGGGCCGCAGGATGTAACGTTTTTCCACGACCGCAAGCTGGCTGCGTTGCTGCCGGCATGCCGGGCCGGGGTGGTTATTGTTGCGGAACAGTGCCCTGCGTGCGGGCGGCCGCAGATCATTGTTCCCCGCCCTGATCTGACCATGATCTGCATTCTTGAACTGTTTTACCCCCCCAAGGTCTACGGTTCAGGGGTAGCCAGGGGAGCTTTTGTTGCCGCCAGTGCCAAACTGGGGGAACAGGTATTCGTAGCTCCGGGGGCATATGTCGGTGAGGGAACAATTATTCATGACGGCGTCGTTCTCTGCCCAGGTGTGGTGGTTGGTGATCGCTGTGTTGTCGGTGCCGGCTCCATTCTCTATCCCAATGTGACCATGTATGACGGCTGCCGCATCGGCCAACGGTGCCGGATTCATGCCGGTACTGTCATTGGCAGTGATGGCTATGCTTTTACCCGTGATGGCGAACAGCACCGTAAAATTCCCCAGGTGGGGATTGTGGAAATCGGCGATGATGTGGAACTCGGGGCTAATAATACCATTGACCGGGCGGCGTTGACGGTAACCCGCATCGCCAACGGTGTGAAGACGGACAACCTGGTCCATATTGCCCATAATGTGGAGATCGGCGAACACTCCCTGTTGGTTGCCCAGGTGGGCATTGCCGGCAGCACCAAGATTGGCAGAAGTGTTATTCTGGCCGGCCAGGCCGGGATAACCGGGCATGTTACCATTGGCGATAGTGCCATCGTTGGTCCCCAGGCCGGAGTCAGCCGGGATATTGCCCCCGGAGAGGTGGTTTCCGGGTCGCCGCAGATGCCGCACCGCGATTGGCTGAAAGCCGCAGGATTGTATGCCAAACTGCCGGAGATGCGAAAAAAAATGCGTCAACTCGAGCACGAAATGGCCGTATTGAAACAACGGCTATCCCTGATGGATGGTGATGACAATGATTGATATTGTAAAGATCATGAGCTACCTGCCGCACCGTTACCCTTTTTTGCTCATTGACCGGGTTTTGGAGATGGTGCCGGATAAAACCATAACCGCCTTGAAAAATGTAACCATCAATGAGCCGTTTTTCGTCGGTCATTTTCCCGGCAACCCGGTGATGCCCGGGGTGTTGATTGTTGAGGCCATGGCCCAGGCCGGCGGTCTGCTGGCGTTGTACAGTGAGGGAATAGAGTTGGGCAGCGACACGGATGCCAAAGTCTATTTTCTCGGTATTGATAAGGCGCGCTTTCGCAAGCCGGTAACTCCCGGTGATTCTCTCAGACTGGAAATAAGGATTCTCCAGCACCGGGGTAAAATCTGGAAAATTCATGGTGAAGCCAAGGTTGGGGAAACACTGATGGCCGAAGCTGAGATGATTGCCAGTATTGCCTAAAAACAGCTTCATTGTTCTCATATTTTGTGTAAGGAGTTTTTGTGGCTACAATTCATCCCACGGCCATCATCTCACCGGCGGCATCCCTTGCCGATGATGTGACCGTCGGACCGTATACCGTTATTGACGGTGAAGTGGTCATCGGTCAAGGTACGGTTGTTGACCATCACGTTACCATCGCCGGCCAAACGACCATCGGCAGCGGGTGTCGGATATACCCCTATGCCCTGGTAGGTACCGATCCCCAGGATCTTAAGTACCGGGGTGGTGACAGTGCGTTGACCATTGGTGACCAGACAGTCATCCGGGAGTATGTGACCGTCAGTCGGGGAACACCAACCGGTGGTGGAATTACCAGGGTTGGGAGTAACACTTTTTTTATGGCCTACTGTCATGTGGCCCATGACTGCCAAATCGGCAACCAGGTTATTATGGCCAACGGGGCGACCCTGGCGGGCCATATTCTGATTGAAGACCAGGCGATCATCGGCGGCTTGGCTGCTATTCATCAGTTTTGTCGCATTGGTTGTCATGCGATGATTGCCGGTATGGCCGGGGTCAGTCAGGATGTGCCGCCTTATTGTATGGCTTCCGGCAACCACTCCCGCCTCTATGGTTTAAATCTCATCGGCCTGCGGCGCCAGGGTTTTTCCCGCGAAACCATTTCAGCCTTGAAAAAAACCTTTCGCATTCTTTTCCGGACGTCGGGGTTGAATCTGAACAAAGCGATGGCGCAGGTGGAAAGCGAACTGCCTCCCTTGCCGGAGATTACCCATATGTTGGACTTTATTCGTGGTACTGAACGGGGTATTTGTCGAAAGTCATAATGTGCCGGCGTGGAAAGGGAAAATGACCGATAGCGAAAAAATTGTCAAAGTCGGCGTTGTTGGTGTTGGCCACCTGGGTCGTTACCATGTGCAGAAATATGCTGCTCTGCCGGGTGCTGAGCTGGTTGGCATCAGTGATCTCGATCAGCCGCGGGCCGCGGAGCTGGCCGGCCAGTATCATGCCAGGGTGTTTGCGGATCTGGATGAGTTGTGTTCCCAGGTTGATGCGGTATCGGTGGTGGTGCCGACCGTTGATCATTGCCGGGTGGCTTCCCGGTTTTTAGCTGCCGGTGTCCACGTGCTGCTGGAAAAACCCATTGCTGCTACGCTAGCTGAAGCCAGGGAACTCGTTGCCATGGCTGACAGCCGGCGGGTGGTTCTGCAGGTCGGTCATCTGGAGCGCTTCAACCCGGTGTTCACCGCCGCAGCAAAAAAGATTACCGCTCCCCGTTTTCTTGAAGTTCATCGATTGTCACCTTTTACCTTCCGCAGTGTTGATATTGATGTCATCCTTGACCTGATGATCCATGATATTGATCTGGTTCTCAGTCTGGTCAAAAGCCCCATTCGTGATATTTATGCCGTTGGCGTTCCCGTGTTGTCCCACCAGGTGGATATTGCCAACGTCAGAATCCATTTCGCCAATGGTGCAGTCTGTAATCTTACCGCCAGCCGGGTATCGGTGCAGCGGGAACGGAAAATCAGGCTGTTCCAGCAGGATACCTACTTTTCACTTGATTTGGGAAATTTTTCCCTCATTGAGTGTGCGAAAAAGGAGTTTGATTATTCTGCTCCCATTCCGGCTATTGATCTCCATAAGGAGGAGTTCCCCGACTCTGACTCCCTGATGCTGGAAATAGAATCATTTCTGCACGCAGTACGCCATCATGAGCAACCGGTAGTTTCCGGCAGGGATGGCCTGGCGGCACTGGAAGTGGCCTTTCTGGTGAAGGAGGCGATTGCCGGGCAGACTGCCGGTTCATGGCCGGGGTGAACACGATTTTACCAGGGGGCGGCAAGTAGGTATGAACCGCAATCCAGCAGTGAAAATATGTATCATTTCCGGCGAAGATTCAGGCGATTTTCATGGCGCCAGGCTGGCCAGGGCGATCAGGGAACTCCTTCCCGATGTACAACTGGACGGGGTCGGTGGTGCACAAATGGCTGCCGCCGGCGTTTCCCTGATATTTCCCTCTTCCCGGCTGGCTGTCGTCGGCATCACCGAGGTTATTGCCCGCTTGCCGGCTGTCTATGAAGGCTGGCGGGCGATAAAAACCTATCTGGCTCAGGAACGGCCAAATCTGGTTGTTCTGATTGACTTTCCCGACTTCAACCTCCAGCTTATCGCCCCGCAGGTGAAAAAGCTTCATCTTCCTCTGGTCTACTATATCAGCCCCCAAGTCTGGGCGTGGCGCCGGGGGCGGGTGAAGAAAATCC
This sequence comes from Candidatus Anaeroferrophillus wilburensis, assembly GCA_016934315.1. NCBI lineage: Bacteria > Deltaproteobacteria > Candidatus Anaeroferrophillales > Candidatus Anaeroferrophillacea > Candidatus Anaeroferrophillus > Candidatus Anaeroferrophillus wilburensis. The sequence goes on from JAFGSY010000004.1 coordinate 22,544, forward strand.
AGTCGCTGGTTGACCGGATGCTGGTTATTCTCCCCTTTGAAGAGGAATTTTACCGGCGCTACGGGGTGGAGGTGACCTATGTGGGTCATCCGTTGGTGGATGAATTTGCCCATTTTCAGCTCCTGCCCCGTCGCCAAAGGCCCTTTATTGCCTTGTTGCCCGGTAGTCGAACCACGGAAGTACGCCGCCTGCTGCCGGAGATGCTGGAAGCGGCACGGGTGATCCGAAGAACCCACTCCGGACAGCAGTTTATCCTTCCCCTGGCGCCATCAATGGATAAAAAACTGGTTGCCGCCCTGCTGCCGCCAGATGCTGATACATGGTTGACCTTGGTTCGTGAACCGCTGTCGACCTGCCTGCAGCATGTTTTTTTTGCCGTGGTTACTTCGGGAACTGCAACCCTGGAAACTGCCCTTGCCGGGGTGCCAATGGTGGTTGTCTACCGGGTTGGCAGGCTTTCGTACGAGATAGGTAAGCGGTTGATCTCTGTACCGCATATCAGTTTGGTGAATTTGGTAGCCGGCAATGAAGTGGTTCCGGAGCTGATTCAATCTGAGGTTCTGGGGCAGACGATCGCTGGCACCGCACTGGCAATTATTGATGATCCGGAGCGTTATGAGCAGATGGCCATGGCGTTGGCGAGCGTCCGGCAGAAACTTGGCGCTGCCGGTGGCAGCAGGAAGGCGGCAACTGAGGTTATTCGCTGCCTGCCTTCGGGGGCTCACTAGGAGATTACGTTATATGGTGCTGCCGGCGTCGGTAGCGGCTGGCTCAGGAGGCCAGCGAACCGGGTTGCCAATCGCTGATCCTGGGATGTGGTTTCCCATGGGGTATGCTTCTGCCGGATATGGCTGCCACATCTGCAAAGGTATCCCATGGCCTGTATAGTGTTTCTCTTTACCAGCTTTGTCCTGCTGGTGTTTGTCTTCCGTCTGTTTGCCTATCTGGTTCGCTGGCTGGAAATCAGCAACCGGCCAGACTTTCAGCTTCCTTGCCGGTCACCATCCGCCTGGCTGCCGGCCTCTCTTTCCGCTGCCCAGATTTTGGCCTTGGTGATGGAGTTGGCCAGCAGCTTTTACATGGTTGTTGCCTGGCTGATCGGCTTTCCCAAAAATTTCTGGCTGAAAAGCAGAAAACCCTGCCATTCCCTACTGCGCAAGAAGGAATCGCCTGTGGTGGTCCTGGTTCCCGGCTACCTGATGAATGGGACGACCTTGTGGGTACTCTCGCAGCGGTTGAAACGTGATGGTTTCCAGGTGCTGGTTTTTGAACCAGGAAACATCATGCACTCCATTGACCGGCATGCGCGGGATCTCGGTGATTTTGTCAAGGCAGTCGTGCCCAGAAATGGGTTGCTGGTGCTTATTGGCCACAGTATGGGGGGCTTGATCTGCCGCCAGTATGCCGCCCGGTATGCTGAAGATTACACTGTAACAAGCATCATCACCCTGGGCACTCCCCATCGGGGAACGATGCTCTGGTCGCTTGGTATTGGTGCTGCAGCTCATGATCTGCGTCCAGGTTCTACGTTTTTAAAGCAATTGAACTCACTTGGCAGTCCTGAACATCCCCGGCAATGGGTTTCCCTGGCTTCCGACTTTGATGAACTGGTGATTCCCAATGAATATGCCGATTTCCCCGGGGGTGAGCAGCTGCACGTTTCCCTGATTGGCCATTTCAGGCTGGTATTGAGTGCCGGTGTCTACCGCATTATCCGTGGCTATCTTCCCTGATGATCAATGATCAGTCAATTATCATTATGGTGCCTTTATTCCGCTGCTGGCTGACGACCGGGTCATTTTTATGACTTGCAATTTGCGTTTTGCCGGTTATAATTATGGTGATGGTGAAAAGCTCATTAATGCTTTTCTCATAGAAGGGGTGGAAGGATGAAGATTGGGGTTATCAGTGATACGCATGGCTCAGCATCTGCCTGGCAGCAAGCGGTGAACGGCCCTTTTAATGATGTTGATTTTGTTTTTCATGCCGGAGATGTCCTTTATCATGGCTCACGCAACCCGTTTCCTTTCGGCTATCAGACCAGTGAACTTGCCGATCTGCTGAACAGCAGTCCGGTGCCCATGCTCATAGCCAAGGGAAATTGTGATTCTGATGTGGATCAGACAGTGCTTAATTATCCTTTGCAGCCGGTTGTATTCGCCCAGCTGGAAGGGGTGAGGTTTTGTGTTATGCATGGGGATTCAGGGGGGCTGGCTGATTTGTTGCGCCAGGGACATCGATTCCAGGCGGATTTCCTGATTACCGGCCACTCCCACATCCGCCGGTTGGCAAAAGAAAATTCCCTGATCCATATCAACCCCGGTTCCGCAGCCCTGCCCAAGGACCATATCAACGGTTCGGTGGCAGTGGTGGACAGCCTGCAGCGTACCGTTGCCATTATTGACCTGGAAACCGGAGAATCGTTACAGCACCTTACCTTTTCCCCCCGCTGAATTTTTTTTGTTGCTTCCTGCAGCTTCCACCCTTGGATGTTTCTTCCGCTTGACTTTCCGTTTCAGCAGCTGTTGGTCATACAAGGGGGGCTCCCCTTCAGGCCGGCGCTTAAAGCGTCGATGGACCCAGAAATACTGTTCCGGCATCAGGCGAATGCCCTCTTCAATGGTTTGATTCATCAAGGTGGTGTCAGCCAGCAGGTCACCGGTGGGGAACGGATTAAGCGGTGGGCCAAAAATGATTTCCAATCCCCGGCCATAGGGCATAAATCTGGTGAAGCAGGGGATGACCACCGCGTCAGCCAGTTGGGCAAAACGACTGAGCATGGGGAAGGTCGCGGTCGGAATGCCGAAAAACGGCACAAAGAGTCCCTGGCCGCCGGGGCTCTGGTCCGGCAGATAATAAAAGGGCAACCCCTGGCGCAAAAGGCGAATCAAGGGTCGTAAAGGGGCGTTGCGCTCAAGCAATACGCCGCCGAAATGGGTACGTCCCCGGCGTACCAGGTGGTCAACCACCGGGTTGTGCAGTTTTTTATACAGACTGAGCGCTTCCCTTTCCATGCCGATGGCCAGCCCCCCGAGTTCAAGGCCGAGAAAATGGGGTGCCAGGAGGATGATGTTGCGTTTTTCAGCCAACGCCTGGTCATAATAACTGCGGTTGTAAAAGTGGACCAGTTTTTTGAGACGCCGGCGGGAGATTCCCCAGTTCATGCCGGTGGTTAACAACCCCAGTCCGAGACAGGAGAAGTGTTTTTTTGTCAGCTGGTCGATCTCTTTGGCTGAAAGTTCGGGAAAGCACAGCTCGATGTTCCGCCGGGCGATGCGCCGCCGACTGCCGGCCAGGTGATAGGCCAGGCGTCCCAATGCAGTTCCCAGGCCCCAGAGCACCGGCAAAGGCAGCAGCCCTGATGCCAGAATGCAGGGTACGGCGAACCAGATGGGCCAATAGCGAGGTTGGAAGAGCCGGTGGTCAGACATGACGGAGCGGCAGCAGGGTGATGATCATTGGTATGGAAACCCTCGGATTGTAGTAATGGTAGAGATATTCTATCAAAAAAAGTATTTACTGCGGGGGGAAAGTTCTTCTCCGGTCAGGGTGAGATACTCTCGATCAACCCGGTTGATCAGCTTGATGATCTGGTAGCGCATGGCATTTTTTGCCTCATCCAGCCGCCGCAATCCAGCTTCCCGGCATCGCCGACAGGCATCGACAGGAATTTCAATGCCAAGACAGCGCTGGTTTGCCGCTGCCTGTGATTCAATGAGCAGCAGGCCGGCACAGGAAGAACAGACCATTACCTTTTCCGTCTGTTCTTCAGAAATTCCGTCAGTATCATAGTAAATCGATTTGTGGCGGGCATCAAACTGACCATCCCTGCCGGTGGTTTGGTGTGATTGGCGGTAGCTGGTCATAATATCCCGGCAGAGATTTTTGATGTAGTTGTCGATCTGGGGTGATTGCCGCAGCTGTTCGGGGTTGTAGCCGGGCTCGCGTACATGGGAATAATCCGTCCCGGCCATGGCCAGCACAATACCCAGATTGACATAGGGCAGTGCCCCTTGGATGGCGTAACCCCCCTCAAGGACGGCAATATCCGGATTGAGCTTTTCATTCAATCGGGCATAGCCTTGGGCGGAAAAGTTCATATTGGTAATGGGATCGCTATAGTGGTTGTCCTGCCCGGCTGAATTGATGATTAAGTCCGGTTTGAAGTCCTCGAGTATCGGCAGGACAACCTCGTCAATGACGGTTAAAAAACCGGCATCAGAAGTTTGCGGCGGCAGGGGAATATTTATGGTTCTGCCGACGGCATTGGGGCCGCCCCGTTCGTGAATAAAGCCGGAACCGGGATAGAGGGTACGGCCATCCTGATGCAGAGAAATGAACAAGGTGTTGGGATCATGCCAGTAGATGTCCTGGGTGCCATCCCCATGGTGGCAGTCGGTGTCGACGATGGCAATTTTTTTTTGGCCATACTGTTCGCGGATAAACTCGATCATGACCGCTTCATTGTTGATGTTGCAGAAACCCCGGTTGCCGTGGACTACCTTCATGGCATGGTGCCCCGGCGGTCGTACCATGGCAAAGGCTTTGCTGACCTCGCCCTCCATCACCAGCTGGGCAGCCTTGATCGCGCCGCCGGCGGCAATCAGGTGGGATTCGGTGGTTACCGCGGCGACTGAGGGGAAGCAGAAATGGGTCCGTTCAATGGCTGCCGGTTTGGCAATTTCCGGCTTGTATTCCCTGACCCCCGGAAGGTCAAAAACTCCCTCCTCCCGCAGCTGATCCTGGGTGTAGAGCAATCTTTCTTCCCTTTCGGGGTGGGTGGCATCAATGGCCCAATCATAAGCCGGGAAAAAAATAATTCCCAATTTGTTGGCAGGTTCGCTCATCGGTTCCGCAGTCCCTCCCCGTATCCAGGTTGAATGCCCGGTTTCAACTGACAGCTGACCCGGATATTCTTCCCGACGGTAAAGTAGTTGCTGATCATGTTGAATGAATCGGCCTCGACGATATCGATATCATCTTTATGAACATCGGTAATCGCACATTGTTCGAGGAAATTTCCCAAATAGTTTTTACAGTCAGTCAGTGCTTCATCCAGTGAATACTGGAAAGGGATCTGTTTGACGATGTTAAGGTTGGGGAGCAGGAGGGTTTTCTTTTCCGTATCGGCAAACAGTTCAACCTCCATGGTGGTTCTGGTTAAAGCCGCGCCGATGGCGTTGGCGATCGAGTATTCTTCCGGAATAGTCGTCTCAAGATCAAAGGCCTTTGCCAGGGTGCATCCCAGAACCTTGGCCGGCCCGCCCATGATATAGAGATGTTCAGGAACCAGTTTCCTGGCTGCCAGCAGCTCATGGATAGTATAAACCGGCTGGTTGTTTAAATCGCTGATCAGTTTTCCGGCGGCTTCACAGATCTCTCCGACCGCATAGTCAATCGCCTGTTTGGCAACATCCGTCACGCCGGTTCCCCAACGCCCGGCCAGGTCAGCCATCCCGCTCATCGATGCCGATACCTCTCCCGCTTGGCAGAGATTCATGACATTGCAGGCATCAACCAGGGTTGGCTGCCGGCCGCCAAAAGCCATGGCCGGTCCCTGTCGCCGGGGGCCTACCTGGATATTCCCGGCTGTTTGATGAATCAGGGAATCGCCACCAATGCCGATGGACCTGGTGATGATTGCCCGTACCAGGGTTGGGCGACCGTCAATGGCAATGCCGTCATTTTCCAGTAATGGCGCCCCGGCGGCAAAAATGGCGATGTCGGTGGTTGTACCGCCAATGTCAAGAATGACCGCGTCCTCGCTAATGTTGCACAGGGCAACAATGCCCATGACGCTGGCCGCCGGACCGGAAAGAATTGACTGTACCGGAGAAAATCGTGAGGCGGCAAACGGCATAGTGCCGCCATCGGCTTTCAAAATATCAATGCGGGCCTTGAGGCCGAATTCAGCGATGCTGTGTTCTATGGCATCGGCAAAACAGTTGTATGATTGCCAGATGGCCGAATTGTAGAATGCCGTTGCAACCCGCCGGGGGAAATTAAGTCGACCCGACAGGCGATGGCCGATGCTGATGAAATCGGCCTGTGGTTCAAGCAGTTTGCTTAAGGCTATTTCGTGATCCGGGTTGCGGGGGGAAAACTTAGTGACAACGGCGTAGGCTCTGACATTATTATCGCGGCAATGCCGAGCGAACCCCGCAACCGCTGCCGGGTCAAAAGGTTGCTGCTCTTTGCCCCGGTGATCAATGGAACCGCTGCCGGTAAAAAAATAGCTGCCTACCCGGCAACGTTGCGGGTTGATCCCCGGACCGGCCAGCACCACCATGCCCACCGGATCCAGTTGCTGTTCGACAATGGCATTGGTGGTCAAGGTTGTACTCAGGTTTATTTTTTTGATCAACTCCGGGTTGGTGCCCTGCAGTACCTCCCGGAGTACCAGCTTCACTGAGCCGAGCAGGTGGTCATGATCGGTAGCCACTTTGGCGGCTTTGACAACCCCCTGGCGGTCAATGATTACCGCATCGGTATGGGTGCCGCCTACATCAATTCCCAGTAGCATCTTTTCTCCTCGGGCGTTGCCGCCAAGCTTGTTCTTTGCCTGGCGGTCGGCTTTTCTGCCAGCTGCCCTCTCTGCGGGAATGTATCATGGTGGTTTTGTCGTCGTCCAGCAAAAATCATCCGAAACCTGCTAGCCTGAAGTGATTTCCGCCCATATTTGTACCCGGCTCAAGTGGTCGCTTCAGGCCAGTCAGCATATAAAGCTGGCGGCTTCCTTCGGATATTAAACGTTAGACAACTTGAGGTGTAAGGGGTCCAGGCATGGATGTAATCGGGTTTGCCTCTGCTGTTATCTGTCACTTAGCCTCTGAGCTATAGCCGGTTTCTTTTCATGGTGTCAAGTGAGGGAATTTTTATCCAGACGGTCAAGATAATAATAAATTTTTTTATCAACGTGCCGAAAACGCAGATAATGTCATAGGTATGGAGGGGCGTGTGCAGAAAAAAATTCAGCAGTTAATTGATGAATTGTCAGAAACAATAGTTATCATGGAACCGGGTGATTTGTCCGGTTGCGGTCGGATGCTTAATATTATTGATCTCCTTGAGGGGCAGGAGATCCGTAATTCGTATGACTACCTTGGTAGTGAACTGCAAAAGATCAGAGAGATTCTGGTGGAAATTATTTATAATGAAACCGCTGATTCCACTAAAGATATCCCGGTTCTGACCGCAGCAGTTACCCGACTTCAGGAGCGTTTTATCAACGGTCCGGAGGTCCGAGAGCCAGATGGCGACGATGATGAGCATGGTGATCTGTTTTTTCAATTGGCGACCGGAGAAGAAGAGTCTGTGAGCGAAGCGCGTTCATCCCCGCCCGATACTGCTGCCCCGGAGATGACTGATGGTGAGGAAGAGTTGTTTGCCGGAGTTGATTTTTCCCAGGATCAGGATCTTTTTGAAGGCTTTATTGCCGAATCCCATGAACATCTGGATTCCATAGAAAACAATATTTTGAACCTCGAGCAGGATCAAGGCAATAGTGATACTATTAATTCCATCTTCCGCCCTTTTCACACCATAAAAGGGGTCTCCGGGTTTATGAACCTAAAGCAGATGAATGTTGTTGCCCATCATCTGGAAAATCTGTTGGATGATGCCAGGAACGGCAAGCTTGAACTGACAGGCATGGCAACGGATCTCATCCTTGACGGGGTTGATTTTATCAAGGGCATGCTTGATCAGGTACTGAATGCCCTCCAGGGGCAGCCAATGGAACCAATGCCGGTACATGCCTTTGTGTCAAGGATTGACCAGGTCCATGATCGTCTGCTGGCCGGGGAAGATGATGCGGAAGAACATGCTGCCGATGATTTCCAGGCAAAGCATGATAAAATTGGTGAAATTCTGCTTGAAGAACAGTTGATCAGTGAGGCGGACCTCCAGGAAGCTCTGAAAGAGCAGGCGCTGGCAAAAGCTGCCGGGGAATCAAAGAAGCTGGGGGAGGTCCTGCTTCACGACAAGAAAGTTAATCCGAAAAGCATGGTCCAAGCTTTGCGGCAGCAATCTGCTGCTAGGCTGAAAGAACCAGGCACTTCGGCAATCAAGGTTAATACGGAAAAGCTTGATAATCTCATTGATATGGTCGGGGAGCTGGTTATTGTCCAGGCAATGATCAGCCAGGATCCCGACATCACCGGCCTGAGCAGCAGAAAGCTGATCCAGAATCTTGCCCAGTTCAGCCGTATCACTTCGTCGCTGCAGAATATTGGCCTTTCCCTGCGGATGGTTGAAATCAAGCAGACATTCAATAAAATGGTTCGCCTGGTTCGGGATCTGGCTAAAAAAAGCGGTAAAGAGGTTGATCTGCAGATGTCTGGCGAAGAGACAGAAGTAGACAAGAATATGGTCGATCTTCTCTATGATCCCCTGGTACACATGATTCGCAATTCAGTCGATCATGGCATCGGTACCCCGGCTGAACGGCAGGCGGCAGGCAAGCCGGCAACCGGTACTGTTCAGTTGAAGGCCTATCATCGTGGCGGCAATATTATTATCGAGATCATTGATGACGGGAAGGGGCTTGACGCTGAAAAAATCAGACGTAAAGCTATTGAACGTGGCGTCATCAGCCAGGATGACCATCTTTCAGAACAGGAAATCTTTGCCCTTATTCTCCTGCCTGGTTTTTCCACTGCTGATCAAATTACTGATGTATCTGGCCGTGGGGTGGGGATGGATGTAGTCAAAAAATCCATCGAAAAACTCCGCGGGGTGATTGAACTGGATTCAGTGGCTGGCCAGAAGACGGTGGTGAGCATCAGAGTTCCGCTGACGCTGGCGATTATCGATGGCATGGTGGTGAATGTTCATAATGAACGCTATATCATTCCGACACTGAATGTGGTTGAGTCCTTGCGTCCTGCCAGGGAGCAATGTTTTACCGTCCAGCAGCAGGGCGAAGTTATCAAGGTCAGGAACCGGCTGGTACCTCTGGTGCGTCTGCATAAAGTTTTTTCCCTTTCCGATACGGGACCTCAGCCTTGGGAGTCGCTGGTCGTTGTAGTCGAGAACGAGGGGGAGCAGCGTTGTCTTCTGGTTGATGAGCTGGTGGGCAAACAGGAAATTGTTATCAAGAGTTTAGGTGAACAGTTGAAAAATATTCCCGGCCTTGCCGGTGGAGCAATTATGGGTGATGGTCGGGTTGGCCTGATTTTGGATGTTGCCGGTATGGTTGCCCACTGACGGCTGTTGCCTGGCTTATGGGTTTGCAGGTGGGCGGCAAGTGAACTCTTGGCATGTTCTAATGTGAATGAGGAGAAAATGTAATGAATGATGTGAATCAGGAAATTCAGCAAACAACATCCAGGGAGGGCAAGTATCTGACCTTTGTCCTGGCTGGCGAAGAGTACGGACTGGAGATCCTTAAAGTCAAAGAAATTATCGGCATGTTGGATGTTACGGCCATCCCCCGTACTCCCGATTATGTTAAAGGTGTGATCAACCTGCGGGGCAAGGTTATTCCCGTTATTGATTTGCGTTTGCGATTTGGGCTGCCGGCGCAGGACTATGATGAGCGTACCTGCATTGTGGTCATGGAAATTGCCGGCGAGGATAGCCAAATGTTGATGGGTATCGTGGTGGATGCTATCCATGAGGTTCTCAACATATCCGCTGATGAAATTGAACCGACTCCGGCTTTTGGGACGCAGGTGAAAACGGACTATATCCTCGGTATGGGAAAGATAAAGGATACGGTTAAAATTCTTCTGGACATCGACCGGGTGCTGACTTCGGAAGAGTTGCAGCTGGTAAGTTCAACCACATAATACCAGAGGGCGCAGGTTTTGAGCCAGGAGCTGGGCGGGACCATATCAACCAAGGATTTTCGACGCTTTTGTCAGTTTATCTACGGGCGATGCGGGATTAATCTTCATGAGGGCAAACGTGATCTGGTCCGTTCGCGACTGGCGAGGCGTTTGCGAGCGCTTGGCTTGTCATCCTATAAAGACTATTTCGATCGTGTTTTTGAGGATGATAATGATCAGGAGATAGTCTATCTGCTGGACGCCATTTCCACCAATGTCACCTATTTTTTTCGTGAGGAGAAACATTTTGACTTTCTGACGCAGGAAGTTTTGCCCGCACTGGTTGGCAAGCCCCGAACCGGTGCCAATGACTGCATCAAGGCCTGGTCGGCTGGTTGTTCCTCGGGAGAGGAACCCTATTCTCTGGCTATTACCCTGAGTGAATTCCTTGAGCCTCACAGCCAGGGGTGCAAGTTGCTGGGAACCGATCTTTCCACCAGTGTGCTGCAGAAAGCAAAACAGGGAGTCTATGAGGCCGGCAAACTGGAGAATATACCCCGGCCGCTGCTGCGCAAATACTTTAATCCTCATGGTGATGGTGTCTTCTATCAGGTCGCTCCCCGGGTGAAAAGCCTCCTCAGGTTTGCCCGACTCAATCTGATGCATACGTTTCCCTTCAAAGGCCGCTTTGATATTATTTTCTGCCGCAATGTTATGATCTATTTTGACAAGCCGACCCAGGAAACTTTGGTGAACAAGTTCAGCCATGTTCTCAACCCTGGCGGCTATCTGATGATTGGTCATTCTGAGAGTCTAACCAGTATCAAACACGATCTGCAATATATTCAGCCAGCGATTTACAGGAAGAAACGATAGTGGGTAACATCACCGTAGGCATCGCAGATATGAAAATCAGTGCTACTTCCACTGATACTTTGGTGACCTATTCCCTTGGATCATGTATCGGGGTGGCCATTTATGATCCGGTAGTCAAAGTTGGCGGTATGCTTCACTATATGTTGCCGGACGCCTCGATCAATAAGGATAAAGGGGTGAAAAATCCTTATATGTTTGCCAATACGGGCATTCCTTTGTTGTTTAAAACCTGCTATCAGCACGGTGCTGAAAAAAAACGGCTGGTGGTCAAGGTTGCCGGTGGCGGTCAGATTATGGATGAGAGCGGTGTTTTTAATATAGGCAAGCGGAATTATGCTATTCTGCGAAAGATGTTTTGGAAAAATAATATCTTGATAGATTCGGAAGATATTGGCGGCATGGTGAACAGGACCATGTATCTGCGACTGTCTGATGGTCAGCTAATGCTGAAGGTGTCAAAGAAAGGGCTGGTGGAGCTATGAAACATATGGATGAAATTCTTGCCAGCATCCAGGAAATTCCTCCCTTTCCCCAGGTTGTCCTGAAAGCAATGGATATTATCAGTGATCCTGAATACAGTGTGGAAAACCTGACTCGGGTGATCAGCCTTGATCAGGCAATTACCGCAAACGTGTTGAAAATTTGTAATTCTGCCTATTTTGGTTTATCCCGCGAGGTAGGATCTCTGAAAGAAGCCGTTGTTTATCTGGGGGCAACACAGTTGCGGCAGTTGCTACTGGCTGGCGGGGCTAAAAAAGTTTATGATCAACCACATGAAGGCTATACGTTTTTTGCCGGCGAATTGTGGCAGCATGCGGTAGCCTGTGCGGTTATGGCTCAGGTTGTTGTCGGGCATTTTAAAAAAAGTTCGCTTGATTCCCAGATGGTATTCACTGCGGCCCTGCTTCATGATGTGGGCAAGGTGGTGCTCAGTACCTATGTACAGCAGGAATTTGCCCATATAGAAGCGATGGTGGCCGGCAATAAATGTTCCTTTCAGGAAGCTGAGCGGGAAATCCTTGGCTATGATCATGCCGAAATCGGTGGTAAACTTACCGAGTTCTGGCAGTTTCCTGAACCTATTGTGGCGGCAATCCGCCACCACCATCAGCCTGAACAGGCCCCCAAAACCCATCGCTTGCTAACAGAACTGGTATCCTTTGCCGACAGCCTGGTAATTTTGGTCGGTTATGGTACCGCTGCTGATGGCCTTGCCTATCACATGCCCCATGCCTTGGCTGATAAAGCCAGTCTGCAAACTGTTGATGTTGAAATCCTGCTTGCAGAATTTCAACAGGAGATGGTGAAAACATCAGGGATGATTGGGGTTCAGGAGGAATAGGGATAGTGAAAATCCTGGACAACAGCTTGAGGAGGGAAGAGACTAATGGCGTTTAATCTGTTGGTTGTGGATGATTCGGTTTCCATGAGGCAGATCATCAAGCGGGTTATCTCACTATCCGGTTTTGATGTGGGGACTGTTTTTGAGGCTGGAAACGGCAAGGAAGCTCTCGCTGTTTTAGATGATCACTGGGTGGACATCATTGTCACTGATATTCATATGCCTGAGATGAATGGTATTGCGTTGCTTGAACAGGTAAAAAGTGATCAGTTGCTGCAAGCTATTCCGGTAGTCATGGTAACTACCGAAGCCCGCGAGCAGATTGTTGACCGGGCGACCGAACTTGGTGCTTCAGGGTATCTGAAGAAACCGTTTCATCCTGAAGAAATAAAACAGCTGCTACTGTCAGTGTTAGGAGTGGAAAATGTTGATGTCAGTAACGCAGAATCTGACGAATGTGATTTCTAATGTTCTGGAAAACATGTTTTTTACTTTTGTCAGGCCGGTTTCCTGTGCCGAGTGTGCTCAGTCTTTGGTCGGGGTTTTTTTCCACAAGGTGCAGGTCAGCCTGGCTGACCGTGATCATCGCTTGGATGTTGCCATTTTTTTTGCCAGTGATTTGGCGGAGCAGATGACTGCCAGCTTTCTTGGCGAGGAAAGAGGGCAGGTGTCCCTGAGTCAAATCAGCGATGTTCTTAAGGAAGCGGTGAACATGATTGGTGGCGGGTTGATCAATATATGTGACCCTGAGGGCATAATGGTCCTTGGAATTCCCGAAACTTTCGGGGTTGGTGAGGCGACGATCTCCGACGGGATGGTCTGCTATGATACTGACGGCAGTTATCTGCTGGTGGGCTGGACAGAAACATAATGTGTTCCGCATCCAGGGAGTACTACCTGAAACCCGGCTATATCTACTGTTCGCGCGAACCGGTAGTGGTGTATACCGTTTTGGGATCATGCGTTGCGGTAACCCTCTGGGATAGCAGGGGTCGTTTCAGTGCCATAAATCATTATTTGCTGCCCTCCTGTCCTGAGGGTGAAGCGCCTACGGCCCGATATGGTGAGGTTGCCATGTTTGCCTTGTATAAAATGATGCGGGAGCAGGGAGCAAAACCACATACGATGACCGCCCAGATTTTTGGCGGCGGTGATTTGCGCGGCAGCCGGATTGGCTCGGATAATATTGCTGTGGCCAGAGAATTTCTGCAGGCCAAGAAGGTCTACGTGTCTTCTGAGGATGTGGGAGGGACCCTGGGTCGTAAAGTTGTTTACCATGCCCACACCAATGAGACGGTGGTGCTGAAAGTCGAAAAACTCCGACGCTCGGACTGGTATCCTTATGAGTAACGGGAGGCAGAAGGATGCGCGGGAAAAACAGCCCATGGCTGACTGGGTGAAACGGATAGCGTAGGTTTATGTGCAGAATGGAATGTCGAGAAGGATAGCCGCCCATGATTAAAGTATTAATTGTCGATGACTCGGCTATTGTCCGCCAGATATTTTCCCGGGTTCTTGCCAAGGAGCCGGGGATTGAAGTGGTTGGCACTGCTCCTGATCCCTATGTTGCCAGGGATAAAATTGTCGCCCTGAAGCCGGATGTTATTACTCTGGATATAGAGATGCCGCGCATGGATGGTCTGACGTTTCTCCGGAAGCTGATGAAATACTATCCCATTCCAGTGATTATTGTCAGTTCACTGACCCAGCAGGGCAGCAGAATAGCCTTGGAGGCCATGGAGTCAGGCGCCCTTGAGGTGCTGGCCAAACCGGGCGAAGCGTATACCGTTGGTGATATGGGTCAGCAGCTGGCCCAGAAGATCAGGGCTGTGGCTGCCGTTGATATGAAACAGAGGGCCAGGTCGGTAAGTTATGTCGAATCAGGCCCTAAACAATTTAAAGCCCTGACCGCATCAACCAATAAGGTTATTGCCATTGGTTCTTCAACCGGCGGCACCGAAGCGCTGAAAGTTCTGCTGGCGCCGATGCCCCTTGACACTCCAGGGATTGTCATTGTTCAGCATATGCCGGCAAATTTTACCAAAGCCTTTGCCAACCGTCTTAATGATATTTGTCGTATCGATGTCAAGGAAGCAGAAGATGGTGACTCCATTCGGCCGGGCTTGGCATTGCTGTGTCCGGGGAATTTTCACATGCTGGTCAAACGAAGCGGGGCCCGCTACTATGTTACGGTCAAAGACGGTCCTTTGGTTCATCACCAGCGCCCGGCAGTGGATCCCTTGTTTCGCTCGGTAGCCCGTTACATTGGTCCCAATGCGGTTGGTGTGATTCTCACGGGCATGGGGGCTGATGGTGCCAAGGGAATGTTGGAGATGAAAGAGCAGGGGGCGACCACCTTTGCCCAGGATGAAGAGAGCTGCGTTGTTTTCGGCATGCCCAAAGAAGCAATTAAAGCAGGAGGGGTGGATCACATTGTGCCGCTTTCCCGGATGACCGAAAAAATTATTCACTATTTGAACTAAAGTTTTCTCTATTTTTGACGATAACCTATTGAAATAAAAAGCTAAAAATAGCCTTGCACCCAGGCGGGTGTGTCATTGTTGCAAATGGGGGGTGCGAGGCGGCCGGGAGATTTATACGATGATGAAGGGGATGGTTTTACCGTCTAGTGATGATCTTTCTGTGGGTGCCAGCATGTCATCTTTGCCGTTGTTGGCTAAGCTTGACAGCCACCTGAAAACAATGAATGACCGGGTTGAGCAACTGACAGCTTTGCTTAACCTGTATATGGAGTTTGAAGAGGTCGTTCGTAGTTTTATTCTCGATGACAACCCGAGTCTGGAGAAACAGCTGGAGGCCATAGAAGAATGCAAGGGAGAGACCGATCCAGAGGGTGCAGGGGAGGACTTAGCCTCCCTAGTTGAAGAATCGGTAAGCGTTATTGAACAGCTTAAAGTATTGCAGCAATAGTTCTTTGCTGTTGGTATGATGCTGAATAAATAAGGCGGCCTTTGGCCGCCTTATTTATTCGAGAAATGAAAATTCAACCGAAAAGCCGCCATAATCAGTGACAAAAGGCAGCACAATGATTGGTGATGACGTGATGTGGCGGACAGTGTGGTTGGTGCCGGCGATGATGGTTGGAATGCCGGCTTTCAAGTTGATGTTCACTGATTCGAGCTTGTTGCGGGCCTGGCCACAGATCATGTTGGTCAGCTCGCCCACCGCGTCGTTCACTTCCTCGTTAAGCTCGTCATGGATCTCACCCAGCATGTTTTCCAGGATGCCTTTGATGCAGGAAAAGGAGAAGGAGATCGACAGTGATCCTTCACGGTCACCGGACAGACCAATGATGCCCGTAATGTCTCCTGTTGCTGTTTGATCTTTTTTAACAAAGGGTTTTCCAGGCGTTGAGGTCACGAAGGCCATGGTTTTGAGAACATGAATGGTAGCCTCCAGAAAAGGGTTTATATAGCGAACATCCACAGAAATCTCCCACTCTGCTTCTTGGTTTCAGGTTGATTGTTCCAGTACTAACCATGCTTCAGATATCAAATCAAATGCCAATGTTCAAGTATTTTCTAGATTTTTTTCATTGTTATTGGTAGAGTAATCGACATATTTCATAATCGCTAGGTTTATGGATCTTTATGGTCGTCTGATCGCCATAGCCATAAACAAGCCCCTGGTCCACTGGAGAGTGCCTGTTGTCTTAACCGTCATTGTTCAGTGGCGTCAGGCTGATATTTTGATGACCGTATCGGTTTTGCCGGGCATGTCCAAGAGATAGATCGACAATGTTGTTGCTTTTTTTCCGCCGTTGCAGGCCGGCCGTCTGTCTGTTGACAACCGTACTGGTTGCTATGCTCATTGTTTTCCAAGGGTATGCCGCCCAGGATTCCCATGGCTTATTGCCCATGGATGGGCTGATTAACCGTTTGCAGGCCGAAAAGGATATTGATTCCCGACTCATTCATAAGTATCTGGTTGTCAACCCGGTTGTACTGGATCACGCTATTATCGCCAAAAATCTTAAACAGGTGGAAAAAAAGGCTTCCTACGACTATTTTCTTACCGACAAGCCCCTGCAGCTGGCGCGAAACTTTCTCGACCAGAACCATGATTGGCTGACCAAGATGGAGACCGGTTCACCGGTTCCCAAGGAGCTGGTGGTGGCTATTTTCCTGCTGGAGTCCCATTTTGGCCGGTATGACGGCCGTTATCCTCTGCTGCAGGTTTTTGCCTCGCTTTCTCTTTGCGACCAGGAACCTGTGTTGCAGCAAACCTATGACTTGCTGTGCCAATCCTATCCCCAACTTGATTACCAATGGCTGGTTAAGCGGGCCACCAGGAAATCTTCCTGGGCCTACGGCCAGTTGAAGGCCTTGCTGCAGATGGGGGAGAAGGTGGATGTCGCCGAGCTGAAAGGGTCATGGGCCGGTGCTTTCGGGATTCCTCAGTTTATTCCTGCCAGTCTGCTCTCATATGGCGTCGATGGCAACGGGGACGGTCGGATAGACCTGTATGATTATCATGATGCCGCTGCCAGTGTGGTCAATTATCTTGAACGCCACGGGTGGCAGCCGCACATGACTGCCGACCAGGAGGAAAAAATTATCTGGTCCTATAACCACAGTGCCTTGTATGTGAAAACTATTCTGGCAATTCGTAACCACTTGATCCAGCAGTAAATTATTTGCTGATAACATGCTGATTTCGTGATAGCCATCGGTCTGCTGCGCGGGTGGTTTTTTCATGTTTCTCTGGCAGGGAGGGGAAGATCCCTCCCTTGCTTGTTTGACCGACAGCTAAGGGAGAGCGGTTCTCCTGCTTTGCCGCGCATTTCCTGCCTTTTGCAACGCCTGAGTGTTGTAGCAGCGGTAATCGCCTGAGATGAGGTTGCCCCATGGAGCAACAAGACCCTGGAGTACTGATTTCCTTTGAAGGGATTGAAGGGTGTGGCAAGTCCACCCAGATAACGCTAGCGGCCGACTATCTGCAAGGGCAAGGGGTTGATGTGCTCCTGACCCGGGAGCCGGGGGCTTCAGTGATTGGAGCCGAAATCCGCCGTCTTCTCCTGTCTCCGGAATTTTCTCCCGAAGTCATGACCGAACTGTTTCTCTATCTGGCCGATCGCCGGGAGCATGTGATGAAGGTGGTCAGACCTCATTTGGAGCGCGGCGGTCTGGTGCTGATTGACCGCTACATTGATTCCACGTGGGTGTATCAGGGCTATGCCCGCAGTGGAGATTGTGACCTGATTGAAAAACTTAATGGCCTGGTTACTGAAGGCCTCGAACCACAATGCACCATCCTCTTCGATTGCCCGCCGGAAATGGGGATGCAGCGGGCCAGAGAGCGTAACCGGGTTGCCGGGATACAAGGGGCGGAGGATCGTTTTGACCAGTTGGCATTGGATTTTCATCAACGGGTGCGGGCCGGATTCATGGTGCTGGCCCGCCGGCATGCCGATCGTTTCAGGATCCTTGATGGCAGTCGGCCGATTCGGGATCTTCATCTCCGGGTGAAAACTATCCTGCAGGAGTTCCATGTCTTTTCGTGATGTTTTAGGCCAGTCTCTGGCTGTCTCCCGGTTGCAGGGTATGATCATGGCCGGTACTCTGCCGGCTGCCCTGCTGCTGACCGGAATGGAGGGGGTCGGTAAATGTTTCACCGCTTTCCAGGTGGCCAAGGCATTGAACTGCAGCCATGGTCACGGAGATGCCTGTGATGCTTGTGCCGATTGCGGCCAGATCAGCCGTCGGGTACATCCTGATGTCATGCTGGTGGCGGCGGAAAAAAATCAGATTAAAATCGACCAGATTCGGGAACTGCAGGGTTATCTCGGCTATGCTCCTTTAAGCGGCAGCTGGAAGGTGGCTATCATTGAAGATGTCCATTTGCTGAATACTGCCGCTGCCAACGCTCTCCTGAAAACCCTTGAGGAACCGCCTGATCAGAGCCTGATCATGCTGGTAACCCATCTGCCGCAGGTTTTGCTGCCCACCGTCCTTTCGCGTTGTGTGGTGATTCCTTTTCTGCCATTGTCAGCCAAAGATCTTGGACATATTGTGCAGCGTCTGGTGGGTGATGCTCTGAGTGGACCACAACAGTTGGCACAGGCCATTGCTTTAGGCGGCGGCAGCGTCTCCCGTTCCCTTTTTTTCCTTGAGGACAACCGGCTTCAGTGGCGTGATGAACTGCTTTTCCGCTTATGTTCTTTAACGCCGGAACGGCTGGATGAACTGTTTTCCTTGGCCGAGGAGCTGAGCCAGAAATCGGCCGAAGCCGAGCATGCCTGGTATGTGATCGATACCTTTATTCGCGACGCTTTACTGTTGGCTGCCTGCCGTTCAGCTGCCGATCTTTTCCATGTCGGGCATGAAAAGGCCATGAAAGACCTGCTTCAAAAGATTAAACCTGATGACTTGCTTGCCTGGCGGGACGAGCTTATTCGCTTGCAAAGCAACCGCCTTTTCAATATAAATGTCAGACTGGCTTGGGAGGCATTGCTGCTGCAGTTTGTTGGGCAGCAGGTTTCAGGCTGCGTGTGAAAACTATAAACCCTGTTATGCCAGCGTGGCTGGTGCTGTCGGGGATGACGAACGAGGGATAGTGTGAAACGGTTTGCCGGTATAAGTATTCGCGGTTCGAGGAAAATTTATTATTTTGAAGCTGGTGCGCTTCACCTTGAGATTGGCAATGATGTTATTGTTGAAACCGAACGGGGTGTCAATATTGGCAAGGTGATGGTTCTGCCGATCCATACGCTGCCTAAAAAAGCCATGGGCCACAAGGGTGAGGTGAAAAAGGTGATCCGGCTAGCCCGGGAGGATGATTTTGAAAAACTGGCCGAGCACCAGTTGAAAGAAAAAGCAGCCCTTGCTCTCTGTAATGAGTTTGTTAAAGAGCATGACCTGGAAATGAAACTGGTGCGGGTTGAATATCTCCATGATGGCAGTAAAGCGATTTTTTATTTTACGGCGGAAAATCGGGTTGATTTCCGGGAACTGGTAAAAAATCTCGCCCATCAGCTTCATATCCGCATTGAAATGCGGCAGATCGGGATCAGAGATGCATCCGGCATGCTTGGCGGCTTGGGCGTCTGCGGCCGGGAGCTCTGCTGTGCCTCTTTTCTCAACAGTTTTGAGCCGGTAACCGTTAAAATGGCCAAAGAACAAGGTTTGGCGCTCAATCCGGTAAAAATTTCAGGCCTGTGCGGCCGTTTAATGTGTTGTCTTGGATATGAGTATGAGAATTACATTAAAATGAGAAAAGACAAACGGCAGGTCGGAAAACAGCGCAAAGGGGACAAGAAAGAATGACCGATAAACCAAAATCCGTCTATTATATAACCACGCCCATCTATTACGTTAATGATGTTCCCCATATCGGCCATGCCTACACCACGGTGGCGGCTGATGTCATGGCCAGATACCAGCGTCTGTTGGGCCGGGAGGTTTTCTTCCTCACCGGAACTGATGAACATGGGGTGAAAATTGAAAAAACAGCCCAGCAGAAGGGCGTGACCCCCCGGGAATTGGTTGACCAGGTGGTGAAACGTTTTATCTATCTCTGGGAGGTGCTCAATATTTCCCATGATGACTTTATCCGCACGACCGAGGATCGCCACAGTCGGGCGGTGTTGACTTTTTTCAAGGCGGTCCAGGAGAACCAGGATATTTATCTGGGATCGTATGAAGACTGGTACTGTGTTCCTTGTGAAACTTTCTGGACAGATAAGCAGCTGGATAATGGAAATTGTCCGGAATGCGGCCGGCCGGCTGAGCGTCTTAAGGAGGAGAGCTATTTTTTCCGCATGTCCAAATATCAGCAGCGGCTGCTTGAGCATCTGGATGAACATCCCGATTTTATTCTACCACCGGCAAAACGCAATGAGATTTTAAGCTTTGTCAGGGAGGAATTGCGTGATTTAAGTATCAGTCGGACCAGCTTTACCTGGGGTATCCCGGTTCCCGACCATGAAAAGCACGTTATCTATGTCTGGTTCGATGCCCTGATCAACTATCTGACCGCCGCCGGTTATCCTGATGATCCCGAACGGTTTGCCCGCCTCTGGCCTGCTGATGTGCATCTTATCGGTAAGGATATCCTCCGCTTCCATGCGGTGTATTGGCCGACGTTCCTGTTTGCCGCCGGCCTTCCCCTGCCGAAAAAGGTGTTTGCCCACGGCTGGTGGACGGTTGAGGGGGAGAAGATGTCCAAGTCGCTGGGCAATGTGATTGATCCGGTGCAGGTGGCAGAAGAATATGGGGTTGATGCTTTTCGCTATTTTCTCCTGCGTGAGGTGCCTTTTGGCCTGGATGGTGATTTTTCTCAGGCGGCCATGAAAGGCCGTCTGAACAGTGAACTGGCCAACGATCTCGGCAACCTGTTCAGCCGTTCAATCTCCATGATCAGTAAATACCGCCAGGGGGTTATCCCCGTTCCTCAACCGGAGGATCAGCGATACAGAGAGTTTGCCGCACTGGCTGATGAGGTGTTTCACGAAGTTGCCGCCGGCATGGATGATCTGGCCTTTTCCCGGGTCTTGCAGTCCATCTGGAAGCTGGTGGTCAGGGGAAACAAGTTTATTGACCAGCAGGCTCCCTGGCAGCTGGCTAAAGATGAAAGCCAGTCAGCCTCCCTGGATCAGGTGCTGTATTGTATTGCCGAAGTTCTGCGCCTGCTGTCAGTGTATCTGTTGCCGTTTATGCCGGATAAAGCTGCCGCGATGGCTCGCCAGCTTGGGGTGACGGATCAGCCTGATCAGTGTGGCCCACAGTTGTTTTCCTGGGGACGCCTGGCAGCGGGGGTGGTGGTGGAGCCCGGGCAGGTTCTTTTTCCGCGTCTTGATTGATGGGGGAGAAAGTCACGATGGCAGCTGATAACCGCCAACGTGCGGGATGGAGCGGGATGGTCGGCGATCTGCTGCCCGGGGTTCTTGATCGCTATAAGTTGCGCAAAAAAATGGCTGTCTACCAGCTTTTTTCCCGCTGGCAGGAGGTGGTGGGCCCCCAACTGATGGAAAAATGTCAACCGTTGTTTATCCGGGGTAGAACCCTGCATATCAAGGTGGTTAACCACGGCTGGATGCACCAGCTGTATTTTTTTCAGGATAGGATTATTGAACGTTTCAATGCCTTGAGCAGACACAAGCCGGTGGTTACCCACCTTCATTTTGAACTTGGCGAACTTGCAGCTGAGCGATTGATGCCCTCTGCACCCCGGCGTCACTCTTCAGTGGAACTTATCAGTGATCGTGAAAAGCGGCAGATCAAAAAAGATATCTGCCGCTATGTAAAAGATCCAGAGCTTGCTGATATTATCTATACCGTGCGCCTCAAAGATCGGGTTCGCCAGCTGGTCAGTGATTAGTGATGGCTGCCCCTCCCGGAACCCTCTATATCATTCCCACGCCGATCGGCAATCTTGGCGACCTTACCCTGCGGGCCTTGGAGGTGCTGAAAGAGGTGGATCTGGTGGCTGCCGAAGATACCCGGACGGCGCGCAAACTTTTTTCCCGCTTTGCCATTTCCACTCCCCTTCTCTCCTTCCATGATCACAGCCCTGATCATAGAATAGAGCGCCTCCTTCAGGATTTGCTTGATGGTCTCAGTATCGGCCTGATCAGTGAAGCGGGCACTCCCGGCATTTCCGATCCCGGTTATCCCCTGATCAGGAAAGTTATCGATGCCGGGCTACCGCTGGTATCCTTGCCCGGTGCCTGTGCTGCGATCACCGCCCTGGCTGGTTCCGGGCTGCCTCTACATGAATATTATTTTGTCGGTTTCCTGCCGGTCAGGAAAGCTGCCCGGGAGAACCGCCTTCTAGCATTGCGGCAGATTCCAGCGACCCTGGTTTTTTATGAATCACCCCGCCGCCTGCCGGCGACGTTGGCAGCACTTGAAAAAGTTTTCGGCAACCGCCGCATCTGCATTGGCCGGGAATTGACCAAGATCCATGAAGAATATCTCCGTGGGCATCTTCGGGAGCTTATTGCCGCCAACGAGGATCGACACTGGCGCGGTGAAATTACCTTGATGGTTGAGGGGGCGACCGAGAAGGCTGATGCTCCTGCCGATGTCGGAATGGTGGGGGAGCGGCTACGTCAACTGCAGGATGAGGGTGTGCTTTCTGTGCGGGATATGGTGAACCAGCTTGCTGAAGAGTTTCCTGAATGGCGCAGAAAAGATATCTATGCCCTGGTTCTCCAAACAGGCTGACAGCAGGTGCCTGGATTTTGAAAAAGAGATGCCGCTTTTTAAAGCGGCATCTCTCGTTGGGGGAATCATCCTGCCTGACTATCTCTTAAGCGCATTCCGAATATCCGCAGGCGTGGCAGACCATGCAGCCGCCTTCATGCTCAACAACCCCGCCGCATTCTGGACAGGCACCAAACCCCGGATTCTCACTGTTGAGGGATTCATCCCTGCAGCCGTTGCATTGTTCCAGGTGCAGGCGGATCGCCTGGGCGATGGCGTCAGCGCAGGAGGTGACCTTGTTGTCACCGAACCCGAAAGGTTTATGACAGCTGATGCCGATCAGCTGTTTGACCATCGATTCCGCCGATAAGCCGCTGCGCCAGGCCAGAGACACCAGTCGACCGATGGCTTCACACTGGCTGGCGGCACAGCCGCCGGCCTTGCCGATGGTATTGAACAATTCAAACTGGCAGCCTTGCTCGTCAACATTGATGGTGACGTAGAGGGGGCCGCAGCCGGTGGTCATCTGGTAGGTATGGCCGGTCAAGACTCGTGGCCGATCCCGTTTGATGGGCGTCTCCGCCACTGGCATGACGGCTTGTTTGCGGTCGGTTTTGCCAATGTTGAGAACCTGGTTCTCGCGGCAGCCATCCCGGTAGATGGTTACCCCCTTGCAGCCCATTTTGTATGCCTGGATAAAGGCTTCCTCCACCTCTTCCACCGTGGCGTCATGGGCAAAATTGATCGTTTTGCTGACCGCATTGTTCGTGTACTTCTGGAACGCAGCCTGGGTGGCTATATGATCTTTCGGGCTGATATCATGGGCAGTTTCAAAAATTTGCCGGTATTTCACTGGCACGTCATCAATGCCATGGACACTGCCGTTGTGGGCGATTTTTTTAAGTATTTCCGGAGTATAAAAATTATGTTCTTTAGCCATCCGGGCAAAGATGGGGTTGACTTCAAAAAACTCGTCGTCATCCATAACCCGGCGGATAAAGGCAACGGCAAACAGCGGCTCAACGCCGCTGGAACAGCCGGCTATAATGCTGATGGTGCCGGTGGGGGCAATGGTTGTTCTGGTGGCGTTGCGTACCGGTACGGCGGGGTTGCGCTGTCCATAGATGCTTTCGGGGAAGTTGGGGAATGCACCGCGTTCTTCAGCCAGACGGATGGAGGCGGCCAACGCCCGTTCATCAATGAAAGCCATCAGCTGTTCCGCCGTCTGGCGGGCTTCCAGGGAGGAGTAGGGCAGCTCAAGTTGTAGGAGCAGGTCGGCATAACCCATGACTCCCAGGCCGATTTTTCGATTGTCCTTGGTGTTTTTTTCAATTTCCGGCAGGGGGTAGCAGTTGATATCCACCACATTATCAAGAAAATGTACTGCCAGGTCAACAGTTTTCCCCAGTTTCTCATAATCAATAGCACCGTCGGTGACCATATGAGCCAGGTTGATGGAGCCCAGGTTGCATGATTCATAGGGCAACAGGGGTTGTTCGCCGCAGGGGTTGGTGCTCTCAATCATGCCGACTTTTGGGGTGGGGTTGTCGGCATTGATCCGGTCAAGAAAAACAATACCCGGCTCGCCGGAAAGCCAGGCCTGTTTGACCAGCTGCCGAAAAATTTTCAACGCATTTTGCTTCCTGATGATTTGACCATCACGGGGATTCAGCAGATTGTAGTCGCTGTCGGTTTCCACCGCCTGCATGAACTCTTCCGTTATGGCCACCGAAAGATTAAAATTATGCAGCACAGACAAATCAGACTTAACTTTGATAAAGTCCATGATGTCGGGATGGTCAACCCGTAAAATGGCCATATTGGCCCCCCGGCGGGTGCCACCCTGCTTAATGGTTTCCGTGGCGCTGTCAAAGACGGTCATGAACGAGATGGGGCCGCTTGAAATACCTTTGGTGGAGTGGACCACATCGTTTTTAGGGCGGATGCGGGAGAAGGAAAAGCCAGTGCCGCCGCCGCTTTTATGAATCAGGGCGGTATGCTTTACGGCCTCAAAAATACTTTCCATGGAGTCATCAACCGGCAGCACAAAACAGGCGGAAAGCTGGCCAAGTTCACGGCCGGCATTCATCAGGGTAGGGGAGTTGGGGAGGAAATCCAGGTTGGCCATCAACTCATAAAAGGCCTTGGCCAGGGTATCGACATCAGCGGCTGGATTATATGTGCGCTCTCCGGCGGCGATCGTCCGGGCAACGCGCCAGAGCATGTCAGCCGCTTTCTCCAGGACTTTACCCTGATCGTCTTTTTTTAAATAGCGTCGTTCAAGAACTGTTTGGGCATTGTCGGCAAGCGTTGGCATGGTGGCCCCAGCCGGCAGGACAGTGCTGTTCGGTGAATTCTTTCTTGCCATGTGGTCTCCTGATCAGGTTAAGATGTTGAAATTATTGAAAGTTGATAAGATACTATATGTAGTGGTTGATAGTCATAAAGACACAACATGTAGTGCATGTCAAGGGGAAATTGTCTGGAAATGACCTGCTGTGGAATTTTTTATGAAACGCTAATAGTTCAGCGAAGTTAGCCTTACCTGATGTTGGTCATGCATGCTGCGGGGAATTGTCTCCAAAGCATTTATCTCGTCCATGGGGCTGCTGGTTGCCAGCCCGATAATTTTTCAGGCGTTCATGGGTGAACCACTGCAGCTTGGAGACACCTTTTTGGTCGGGAAGGTATGGATTGGGATTCCAGGCATTTTTCTGTCCTGGGTTCTTTGGCTGCTAAATAGTGAAGGCCGGCTTCTACGCCGGCCTTCACTATTAGAGGGGGAGAAATGGAAGTTTAAAAATCATCAAAATTTTCCTGGTCATCATCAAAAGGGATGATCTCTTCCGGGGTGATTGTTTTTGCTGTTTGATTATGAGCCCTGGGTGCCGGCGGCTGACTGTTCCCGGTTGTTGCCTGAAGACGTGGTTTGGATGATGGTTTTTTCTTGTTGAACAACATGGTGTCCGTCGAGGCCATGGTGCCGCTACTGCCGGTGACAATGACATCCAGAGTCTGGACAATACCTTTCATCTTATCAGCCTGGGCGTTCATCTCTTCAGCGGCCGCGGCCATCTCTTCAGAGTTTGCCGCGCTTTGCTGGGTGACCTTGTCAATTTCGGTAATGGCTTTATTAATCTGATCTATGCCTTCGGTCTGTTCTTTCGAGGCAGCGGAAATTTCAGCGATCAGGTTGCCTACCTTTGTGGTGCTTGTTGCCACCTGGATAAAAGCTTTGCTGGTCGTCGTGACCAGATTGGAACCCTGATGGATTTTGGTCACTGTATCGTCAATCAGTTCAGCCGTGTTTTTCGCCGCATCGGCGCTTCTTTTGGCCAGGTTCCTGACCTCTTCGGCGACCACAGCGAAACCGGCGCCGGCTTCTCCTGCCCGGGCGGCCTCCACCGCGGCATTGAGGGCCAGCAGGTTGGTCTGAAAGGCGATTTCATCAATAGTTTTGATGATTTTCTGCGTCTCTTCGCTTGATGATGAAATGTCCTCCATCGATTTTGTCAAATCGTTCATCGAAATATTGGCAGAATCCACCAGTTTGATGGCATCGCTGAC
Source organism: Candidatus Anaeroferrophillus wilburensis (assembly GCA_016934315.1). Classification (NCBI taxonomy): domain Bacteria; class Deltaproteobacteria; order Candidatus Anaeroferrophillales; family Candidatus Anaeroferrophillacea; genus Candidatus Anaeroferrophillus; species Candidatus Anaeroferrophillus wilburensis. The sequence continues at coordinate 48,265 of JAFGSY010000004.1, forward strand.
CAGATTGTTGGCCTGCTGCGTATTATCGTTATTCTGCTTGGTCATGGCTGAAATTTCTTCAAAGGAGGCCGAGGTTTCCTCCAGTGACGATGCCTGGCTGGATGCCCCCTCAGCCTGACTTTGACTGGAGGCCGATACTTCGGAGGCTGCGGAGGCTACCTGATGCGCGCCTTCATTGAGCATCTGGGTTAATTTTTTCACCGGCTTGATGACAATGGTTGCAATCAGGAAGTAGAAAATCACAATGGCCAGCAGAATCCCCAGGCAACCGGTGCCAATATTGTTCAGGCGGGCGCTGCTGATGGCGGCATAGACATCGGAGACTTCATGCCTGACCAGCATGCCGCCGAGGACCTGACGGCTTTGACCATGACAGTGCCGGCAGCCGGGTTCATTATTGATGGGACAGATGATCGAAAGGTTTGGTTTGTCGTTGATCGTCTCCTCGTAAATTCTTTCCGTGTTCTGGCTGGTCAGCAGGGCTTTGATGCCGTTGTTGAGGTCGACTGAAGCGGAAATACTTTTTATTGCTGAACCCACTTTACTTTTTTCAGAAGCATATGTGACGCGCTCATCAGCATCAAAGATATAGACCTCCACTCCTTCCATATGTTCCTGAATGTCCTGCATCTGGCTCAAAATAGTTGCGGTATCATTGATGGCCATGGGATGACGGATGCCGTTCAACAGGGTGTCAGCGAGAATGGCGGAGGCGTGTTCAACCTAATGGAGAATATTTTTTTTCAGGTTAACCACATTAAGCGTGGTAAGACAGCCAAGAATGATAACGAAAAGAATGGCGAGACTGCAGGTGATTTTGAACTGTAATCCTTTTCCGTGGGTATTCATTAGTGCGCCCCTCCGTAAATCATTGGCTTATAGTCAAAAGTGGCAACCCGCTCGGCGTTATGGCAGGTTTCGCAGTCGGCTACCGAGAGCTTGCCCTTGATGTCATCGGGATCTTCACTTTCGATATGGACACTGCCGGGACCGTGGCAGGCCTCGCAGCCCAGGTTTTTTAACTGGGGTGTCTGGGCCAGCGAAACAAATCCGCCTGGCTGGCCATAGCCGGTGGTGTGGCAGGTGAAGCAGCCTTGAAACTCGGTTTCAGTCAAGCCTTTCTTCATCCTGGAGATGTTGTCATAGGAATGGCGTTTTTTGGCATAGGTGGTGAAACTCTGATAGACTTCCTGGTGGCAGTCGCGGCAGGCCTCGGAGCCAACGTAACGCTTTTCGGCCAGGACGGTCCCGGGAAGAATCAGGCTGCAAACCAGCCA
>JAFGSY010000005.1 GCA_016934315.1 Candidatus Anaeroferrophillus wilburensis
GAACAGACATCCTGATCCATACCTGACACATAAACAGCAACCTCAGGGTACTGCCAAGAAAAAAGCGAAAGATTATTGACACAACCAGGTATTATTGATAATAACAGTTGGACATTGTGTTTCTTTTCACGTAAATCCATTGGCCAGTGATAAGGCCATCAACACGCTGATGGTCCGCTAATGAAAATAAAAAAGGGAGGAGAAGATGAAAAATCGAGTTGTTATGATGTCAACGGCGGCGCTCTTTCTGGTGATTCTGCTGACACTTCCGGCGGTCTCTTTCGCCTACACGTTCCTTGATTGCGGTGTCTGTTCATCGCGCAAGGCGGCGAAAGAGAAAGCGGAAAAGGATAAGCTGACCTTCGGTATGGAAACCAGGCTCCGCTATGAGTACCTGGACAATATCAATTTTTCCTTTTATGGCGACAATCCGCCGGCCGGTGCGGGCACCGACGGCTTCCTGACCGGCAGAGTGAGGGCCGGCATCGACTACCGTCCTGTTGAACGGATACATATCGCCTTGTGGGGTGCCTATGCCGATGCCTGGGACTATGACAGCGACGAGCTTTTTGATAACAAGCGCACCAGCCGCTACAAAGAGGACCCTGACCTCTACCTGGCCTATGTGGAATTTGAAAACATCCTGGATCAGGACTTGAATATCAAGCTTGGCCGGCAGCGCCTCGATTATGGTGATTTCCGCGTTCTGGGACTGTGCGACTGGGTCAACACCGGCCCCTACCTGTGGGATGCGGTGCTGGTTTCCAAACGGTTTCCCAACGGCTTTGTCGATATGTTCTACGGCCGGACGGTCTATCAGGATGAACATGAATTCAGCCTCAACCGGCGTCACTGGTATGAAGGGGCGGGGGTCTACAGTCATTGGCAGCTGCCCAAGGGGATGCCCTATATCGCCTTTGAACCCTTTTATATCATGAAGTGGGATGATCATGAGAACTACAATGGCGGTGCCGGAGATCTGGATGACCAGTACCTGGGCATGCGCAGCTACGGCCGTGATCTGGCCGGCTTCGATTATGACCTGCTGTATGCCAGGGAGTCGGGTGATATGGGAGGCCTGGACATCGATGCCTACCATTTCAACGTCCGGGTGGGATATCGTTTTGCCATGCTGCCCTGGTCGCCGCGGCTGAGTTTCGGCTACACGGTCAGTTCCGGTAATGATTCTGGCACTGCCGACTTCGAACAGTACCAGACTGCTTTTGGCGTCTGGGGGGCAGCCTATGGCCAGGAATACAACATGTTCAGTTTCAAGAATTTTGAGGATTATCAGCTCAGCCTGGAGCTGAAGCCCCTGGAACCCGTCAAGGTGGAGCTGCATTACCATGACTACAAGCTGCACGAAAGCGGCGATTCATGGCGGTCGCTGGCCAACGACGGAACGTTGGGCGATGATGTGGGTGACGTGTTTGAGCTGGAGGTACGGTACGCTTTGTCTGACACGATGAGCATCGGCCTGCAGGCGGGGATGTTTGTGCCGGGGGATTATGCCAAGGACCGGACCGGTTTTGACGATGAAGCGACCTGGATTCTGCTGGATTGGGATTATCGGTTTGATTGGAAACTACTCTAATGATGGAGCTGGCGGTATTCTCACCTCGTTGGCGGGGGCGGCTCATGGCCGGCATTCTGGTGGTGCTGTCTGCGGCAGCTTTCCTGTTGCCGTCCCCTGCCGCCAGGGCGGCGGCGCCAGGGGAGTTCTATGCCGGCCGGATTCAAGCCTATCGCCAGAGCAAGGATGCTTATTTTCGTGATCATGAATGCTCACCTCTGGCGGGGGCGGCAAAACATTCGTTTGTGGGGCTTCCATACTACCCTGTCGACCCCCGGTTTAGAGTCGCTGGCACCTTTAAAGCGTATCTGTTTGCCAGGAGCAGGCGGTCGCCGGCTGCTGACGGTGGTGAACTGAAGATCCGCGAGGTGGGCAGGTTTCTGTTTGATTTTGACGGGCGTCAGCATACCCTGCTCGTCTGGCAGGCTGCCGGCCAGGATCGTCTTACGGTTGTTTTCAGTGATGCAACTTCCGGTGCTGAAACCTACGGTGCCGGCCGGTTAGTTGACCTCCAGCCCCTAGCCGGCAATCGCTACGAAGTTGATTTCAACTATGCAGCCAATCCCTATTGCTGCTATAATCACGATTTCCAGTGCCCCCTGCCGCCGGCGGGAAACCGCTTGCCTTTTGCCGTCCAGGCCGGGGAGAAAGTGGTGCCCGCCAAGCCCTGATCAGGTCAGAGGCGGCATGGTTGCCATAACCTCCTGCGAGGAAAAACCAACAATAGTGTTGATAGCATAAGATGCTAAGGAGCGTAATGATGAGTAGCGATTATACTGCCATGTGGCAGGAACTGGGGCTTGATCTGGAAGCCCATGATGCCCTGCTCGAGGCGTTGAGCAGTAGTTATCAGGATATTTTTCTGAGCCAGAAAAACCGTCCCCAAGGGATGCAGTACCTTGATTTCGTCATGAGTGAGGTCCACGGGCTGCGGATCAAGGAGCTGCTGGATGCCCGGCGTGCCGGCCGGCCGGTGGTGGGTTCCTTCTGTGTGTTTGTACCCGAAGAGATCATCCTGGCGGCGGATGGCATTCATGTGGGCCTGTGCGCCGGGGCGGAGTTCGGCACCGAGGAGGTGGAAAAAATTCTGCCCCGCAACACCTGTGCCCTGATCAAGTCCGCTTTTGGCTTCAAGCTCAGCCGGGTCTGTCCGTTTATCGAGGCTGCGGACATGGTGGTGGGGGAAAACACCTGCGATGGCAAGAAAAAATCCTACGAACAGCTGGGTGAACTGCTGCCCAATCTCTATGTCATGGATCTGCCCCAGCAGAAGACTGCCGCCGGCAAACGCCTGCTGCGCGAAGAATATGTCCGTTTTCTCCATGCCATGGAGGAGCTTTCCGGGATCACCATTGACGCAAAACGGCTGCGAAGGGGGGTTGAACTGGTCAACGCCAAGCGTGCTGCCCTTGCCCGCCTCAACCGTCTACGGTCCAGCCGGCCGTCACCCATTTCCGGTCTGGATGCCCTGCTGATCAACCAGGTCTCTTTTTATGACGATCCGGTTCGTTTTACCGGCCAGATCAACAGTCTCTGCGATGAACTGGAGGCAAGGATTGCCCGGCAGGAGGGGGTTGTTGCCGGCACGACTCCCCGGGTCCTGCTTTCGGGCTGTCCCATGGCGGTTCCCAACTGGAAGATTCCCATGCTCATTGAACGTTCGGGGGCGGTGGTGGTTGGTGAGGAATCCTGTGTCGGCGAGCGCGGCAGCCGCAACCTGACCGATGCCTCCGGGGCTACCGTTGATGCCCTGCTGGATGCCATTGTTGAGCGCTATTTCGCCATTGATTGCGCCGTGTTTACCCCCAACCGGGAACGGGAGCAGCATGTGGTGGAGATGGTGCAGGCGTACCAGGCGGATGGGGTTATCCACTATGGTCTCCAGTTCTGCCAGCCGTATCTCATTGAATCGATGCCCATGGAGCAGCGGTTGACCGACCAGGGAATCACCACCCTGCGGATTGAAACTGATTACAGCATGGAAGACCTCGGTCAGCTGCAGACCCGCATCGAGGCGTTTGTTGAAATGCTTGGTTAAGAGGAGTTTTCCGCGATGCGTTGTGCCGGTATAGATCTTGGTTCCCGAACCATTGAAGTGGTGATTGTCGAAGACGGCCGCCTGGTGGCCAGCCGCCAGGCGGAAACCGGTTTTGCCCCCGATCGGCAGGCTGCCAGCCTGCTGGCGGGGGAGTCCTACGATCGCCTGCTGGCCACCGGCTACGGCCGCCACCTTTTTGAGCAGATCAACGGGACGCCGACGGTTACCGAGATCAAGGCAGTGGCGGCCGGATTCCATGCCCTGGCCCCCGAGGTTGATCTGATTCTGGATATCGGCGGCCAGGATTCCAAGGTTGTTGCTCTTAATCAGACGGGCAAGGTGATAAAATTTGAGATGAATGACCGCTGCGCCGCCGGGACCGGCAAATTCCTCGAGCTGGTGGCCATGACTCTCGGTTTCCCCCTGGATGCCTTCGGCCAGGAAGCCCTCAAAGCGGAAAAAACTCTGCAGATCAACAGCATGTGTGCTGTTTTTGCCGATTCAGAGGTGACCTCATTGATCGGCCGGGGAGAGGACCGGCGTGCCATAGCCCTTGGTCTGCACCGGTCGATTGTCAATCGGGCAGTCGGCATGCTGAAGCGGTTCAACCTCGACCGCTCGACGATCGGTTTTGTCGGCGGGGTGGCTTGGAATCCCTGTGTCCACCGGCTGCTGGAGGAGCATCTACAGAAGATTGTCCATATTCCTCCCAACCCCCAGATTGTTGCCGCCTACGGGGCCGCCTTGCTGGCGGCCGGCGGTTAGCCCGACCACTTTTCCTTGAACCTGTTTTTTTGACGGGGCACCATCCTCGCGCCAACCCCTCCATGACTTTGGGGCATTGGGGTTTTTTATGTCGCTATGGTATTTTTCTGCCGCTGAAAGATATTTTCCTGCCGGCCAATATATGATATAAGGTATATATCTATAGAATGAATTGCTGCCTGTCTGATGTTGCAGGAGATGTCAGGGGGCCAGCAATGATCGACCGGGTCAATGTATGATAAAAAAACTGTTCCCCTTTCTGTGTCTGATCCTGGCAACCTTGTGCTGGGGTGGGAACTTTGTTCTCGGCCGCCTGATTCACAGCGATATTCCCCCCATTGCCTTGAATTTCTGGCGCTGGACCGGCGCAATCATCTGTCTGCTGCCCATTTCCGGGATTAAATTATGGCAGTACCGCAGCATCATCAGGCGCAACCTGGGCATCACCACCATTCTGGCGGTTACCGGGGTGACCGGTTTCAACAGCTGCATCTATGTGGCGCTCCATTCCACCACGGCGATTAATGCCGCCCTGATGATTGCCACTGTACCGCTGATGGTGCCGCCCCTGTCCTTTTTGCTGTTGAAAACACCGCTGACTATTTCTCAACTCATGGGTACCGTTGTTTCTCTGATCGGCGCCCTGATCTTCATCACCCACGGCAAGCTGCTGCAGATTGGCAGTCTCCAGTTCGTCAGAGGAGATTTTCTCGTGCTGACCGCTGCCTTCCTCTGGTCAGTCTACACGGTGCTTTACAACCGTCGTCCAAAAGATATCCCCCCCATCGATTTCCTGCTGATTATCTCCATCTGGGGGACGATCATTCTGTCGCCGTTCTATATCGGGGAAATTGTGCTTCACGGCGGCTTTCCCGTGAATGCCGCCAATCTGCTGGCCATTGCCTATGTTGCCGTTTTTGCCTCAGTGGTGGCCTTTATTTCCTGGAACTACGCGGTTTCCCAGATTGGCCCCAATAAATCTGGGCTGTTCGCCCACTGCATGCCGCTCTTCAGTACATTGCTGGCGATATTTTTTCTCAAAGAGAAGCTTTATCTCTTTCATCTGGTGGGAGTGGCCTTTGTGGCGGTCGGCATAGTTGTTTCCTCGCGGGCCGGAATCAGGGTTGCTAGCGTTGGCACGGAGAGTCCGACACCTGGCAATACAAATTGATAGTGGAGGGTGGTGTGAATAAAGGCTGGAACGCCGGTGCCCTGCTCACCGCTTCAAGTGCCTACTGGCGCGGCTGTACCCTGCAAGCCGGGGTCAGGCTGGGCATTTTTACCATAATCGATGATCAGCGGTTGTGCGTTGCGGAGATTGCGGCACAGATTGAGGCTGACGAACGGGGTACCGAACTGCTCCTCAACGGCCTGGCAGCGATGGGGCTGCTGGAGAAGGAGGACAGCCATTATGGCAATAGTGCTCCGGCGCGGCAGTTTCTCTGCCGTACCTCTTCCGATTATCTTGGCCATATCATTCTGCACCACCACCATCTTCTCGATGGCTGGGCGCAACTCCATGAGGCGGTGAAAACCGGCCTGCCGGTGGAAAAACGCAGTTATGGAGAGGAGCATGAGCGGGAAAGCTTCCTGTTGGGGATGTTCAATCTGGCGGTGGTCATTGCTCCCCGGGTGGCCGCCCGGATCGATCTTGCCGGCCGCCGACGTTTGCTTGATCTCGGGGGTGGCCCGGGCACCTATGCGATCCACTTCTGCCTTGCCAACCCGAATCTGGGTGCGGTTATCTATGATCTGCCCACTACCCGCCCCTTTGCCCTGGAGACGGTGGCGCACTACGGTTTGAGCGACCGGATTGACTTTGTTGCCGGCGACTGTCTTGCTGCCCCCCTGGCTGGCGGACCTTTTGATGTTGCCTGGCTTTCCCATCTGCTGCACAGCAACAGTTATAATGACTGCCAGCGGATCATTGATAAGACGGTGGCGGCTCTGGCGCCGGGTGGTCTGCTCATGATTCATGAGTTTATTCTTGATGACACCAGGGATGGACCGGAATTTCCGGCCCTGTTTTCTTTGAATATGTTGATCAACACCTACGGCGGCCGGTCATATTCGGAAGCGGAAATCCGTGGGATGCTGCTGCAGGCCGGGGTCAGGGATGTTGTCAGACATCCCTTCCAGGGGCCAAACAATTCGACAATCATGGTCGGGATTGTCTGACAATACGGCATAGTGAAAGGCGGTATACCAAGTCATGGTAGAGAAACGGAAATTTTTCCTGAAGCTGCCGGTTCGCTTCAGAGACCTTGATGCCATGGGGCATGTCAATAATGCCACCTATTTTACCTATATGGAGGAGGCCAGGAAGGAATTTTTCGGCGCGGTGTTCAATAGTAGCTCGCCGGATGATTTTCCGTTTGTCCTGGCCAGCATCTCCTGCACTTTTATCCGTCCTGTCCAACTGCGGGAGAGTATGCTGGCGGCGTCTGTCTTGGTTTCCCGCCTGGGGGGCAGGAGTTTTACCTTCAACTATGAAATCTACCGTCCTGATGATTCCGCATGGCTGTTTGCCACCGGTGAATCGGTCCAGGTTTTCTATGACTATAAGCAGGGTCGCAGCATGGCAATGCCTGATCAGTATGCGGTGAAACTGAAACAGTATCTCTGGTGATTTTTCTGACGGATTTTCTTTTATAAGCGTTTTTACTGAGCATTAAAGGATGATGGTCTATGGCTGAAACCAAAGTTGGAACCTTTGTGGTTTATTGTTCTCCGGCAGGGACGACCGGGCATGTTGCCAAGGTGATCGGGCAAACCCTTGCCGCCGCTGGTGACCAGGTGACCTCACTTGATCTGGGCAGGGATCGCGGCCGGGCAGGTGAGGTCCTGCGACAAATCGCCGATGCGGCTGGCAATGTCTGTCTCTATATTGGTTCGCCGGTGTATTCCTCCCACGCCTTGCCGCCGGTAATGGAATTTATTGCCCGGTTGCCACGGCGCGACCTAGGGTATGCCGTGCCCTTTGTCACCTGGGGGAAGGCGACCAGCGGTCTGGCACTTTATGAAATGGGCAAAAGTTTGAACGCCCAAGGTTTTCCGGTGATCGCTGCGGCCAAGGTGGTGGCGGTTCATTCCCTCATGTGGCAGGTGGAAAACCCGGTCGGCCAAGGCCATCCCGATGCGGCCGACGATGCCATGGTCAGGAAACTGGTTGGTGACGTGAGGGGAAAGATGAGGGGGGAGAGGCCATTGACCCCTCTGTCAGATATGGCGCTGGCCTATCAGTCGCCGGCCGCCCATGAGGAGATGATGAAGTTGAATCTCAAGGTTGCCCGCACCATTCTGCCCAGGCGGCTGGTCAGTGAAAAGCAATGCAGCCAGTGCGGCGTTTGTGTCGATGAGTGTCCCGGAGGTGCCATCACCCTGAATCCTTATCCTGTCTTTGATGACGATTGCTGCATTCTCTGTTTCAACTGCATGAGGCTGTGTCCGCTGGAAGCCATCTCTGCTGATCTTACCCCCATCTATGACCGCATAGAGATGCGGGGCAGACAGGCGGCTGAACAGCCTCTGTCGCAGCTGTTTCTTGATGGTGACTGAGTGTTGCCCCCGCAGTTGATCAGTCACTTTTGAACAGTTCCTCTGGTGGAAGAGTGGAAGAACCGGTTCCCATAGAGATAATTGCGGCAGAATCCTTGGGAGTTCGCGGCATGTGCTGTCTGGTTGCCGCTGGTACACGGAGGATTCTCATTGATCCGGGTATCGCCCTGGGATATGAACGCCACGGCTTACTGCCCCACCCCTGCCAGGTGGCTGCCGGGATCCGCATCCGTGAGAAGATTCTGCAAGCGATTCACAAGGCGACGGATGTTGTTTTCAGCCATTTCCATGGAGATCATATTCCCCTTCGTGGGGCCAATCCTTACCAGCTTTCTTTCCGGCAGCTTCCCGGCTGTTTCCAAAAGCTGCACTGCTGGAGCCCGGCGGCAGCGAAGATGACGCCCCGTATGCAGCAGCGGGCCGAAGATTTGACCGCCCTGTTGGGGGCTTCCCACATGAGGGCTGCTGTCGGGCATATTGCAGGTCCCCTCCGTTTCTCCAAACTGCTTTCCCATGGTATGCCCGGGGGCCGTTTCGGCAACATCATGATGACCCGTATTGAACTTGGAGGCGGACAGGTATTTGTTCATGCCAGCGACACGCAGCTTCTGGACGAGCAGGCCGTGGAGATAATTCTTGACTGGCAGCCTTCCGTTGTCCTTGCTGCCGGCCCGCCTCTCTACCTCCAGTCACTGGCTGCCAGCCAGCGAAAAAAAGCCTGGGAGCATGGCGTCCGTTTGGCCAGGAATGTGGCGGTCCTCATCGTAGACCACCATGTGCTGCGTTCGGAGCAGGGTATTCTCTGGCTTGAGAGGTTGAGCCAGACGGTGGGGAAAAAGGTCTATTGCGCTGCCGATTTCATGGGCCAGCCACGACTTCTGCTGGAAGCAAGGAGAAGGGAGCTTTACAGTAAGATGCCAGTTCCTGAGCAATGGCACCATGACTATGCCCATAGCAGGATTGCCGTTGAACCCGGTACTTTTGAGCGCTGCATCGGGCTTTTGGCCTGATTGCCAGCTGGTTCTTTACCTTTTTATTCCCGGATCATCCTGGTGCCGCACTCAGGGCAGTTTATCTCATAGCAGGGACGACCAGCCAGATGTGGAACCCTGGTTTTGCATTGGGGACAGACACACTGCCCCCCAGGCCCTGCGGCCAAAGGACCGCCCATCATTCCCTTTCCACGTCGGCCGCCGCTGGGCGGTCCCAATCCATCTCCTCTAGGCATGATCGTTCTCCTTTGCTGCTGTTTTTGCCGGTGGTTATCTATAGAAAACCTAATCGGCATGGCCGGTTTGTCAAGTTTATGGTCTTTCAAAGGCAATCCAGCCGGGATTGCCACTCTGGAGGATTTGATCCGTTTCGGGGGCAGGGTGGGTATTGGCAACCCCGAGTCCGGATGCCTGGGGTTGTTCGGGCCGATAGGCAGCTGATTTTTTCTGAAAGCAGGTGAAAAAAACTGGCCTCTACCGCCAGATTCCTTGCTATCCATATCCTGCCGATGCCACCGGCAATGCTTTGTCTGGGCTGCGGGTTTCCCCGGCGTTGGTGATCCGGATGGCTGCCGCCCCCGGCAGAGGGCACTTGTGTTCACAGATGCCGCAGCCAATGCACAGCTCAGCCACCACAAACGGTTGCTTGACTTGTACCTGCTGTCCCCGGTCATTGGTTGCCATGGTTTCGTTGAACTTGATCGCCTTGTCCGCCGTCGGGCAGTGTTCCTCGCAGACCATGCAGGGGATTCCCCTGGCATAGGGCAGACAGCGGTTTTTATCGAAAAAGGCCTGGCCGATCTTAAAGGTATGTTTTTCCGTCAATTGCAGTTCCCGGATGGCGCCGGTGGGGCAAACCTGGCCGCACAGGGTGCAGTTGAATTCGCAGTAGCCGAGCCGGGAGTCAACTTTCGGGCTGAACATCCCTTCGATGCCCGCCTCGAGAAAGACTGGCTGCAGGGTGTTGCCGATGCAGACCTTCATGCACTCGCCGCAGCGGACGCAGAGGCTGAGAAACTCCTTTTCGCCCAGCGCTCCCGGCGGTCTGATCAGCCGTTGATTGGTAACCTTCGCCAGGCCCCGGACATTGGTAAACAGCGGCAGCAGGGCGCCGGCAGTCAAAGACCCGAGGAAAAACCGCCGTGATCCAGAGTATCCGGTTTGAAGTGTAAGTGGTTTTTTCCAGTTGAAAATTATGGTGCTTCGCGGACATTTGTCAAGACATTCAAGGCACAGGGTGCAGGCAGCCATGTCGATATGGCGCTGTTCGTCGATGGCTCCCATCCGGCAGATGTTCCGGCAGGTGGTGCATCTGCCGCAGGCATCATTGCCGCCAGCACCGTTCATAAGGCCGAATCGGGCCAGCAGTCCCAGTAAAGCTCCCAGGGGGCAGAGATTGCGGCAGAAGAAGCGCCGCTGATTTAGCTCCAGCAGAAAGACGGTTGCCAGGATGGCCATCGACAGGTAGACAAGGTGGTAGTGTTTCTGGCTGAAGGGCAGGATGGTCGCCTGCAAAAAGTCATAGAGTGGTTCAGTAACCAAGTTCACCAGGGCGGGAGCCTTCTGGTAGGTGAAGGTGAAAAATGAGGTTGCCGCGTGGTTTATTGCCGGTTCAACCGCCAGTGTCAGGCCGCGCACCAGCAGGGAAAAGGGGTCCAGGTAGCCCACCAGGGGCAGGCCGAAAAAGGCAGCACTCAGCAGGAAAGCCAGAATGCCGTAGCGCAGCCGGGGAAACCGGGTGTCCAGTGCCGGATTGTGCGATTTCAGCAGGGGGTGGACGAGGTCGATAAGGGTTCCCAGGGGACAGGCCCAGCCGCAGAAAAAGCGGCCCAGGAGCAGGGACAGTGCCACCAGAATGAGGGCCGGCAGGAGGAGCAAAACAACGCTTTTAGCGGCCAGCATGACGGCGGTGGCAATCAGTGGATCAAAGCGGAAGATGATGTTGACGGCATACTCAAGTTGGTCGGAGCCGGTGTAGTCCGTCTTGCTGAACAGAAAGAGAAAGAGCAGCAGGCAGACCGCCTGGCTCAGCTGCCGCCACCGTGAGAGAGGAATGATGTGTTTGCGGTTTGCCATCAACTGGTCACCAAAGACTAAACTTCAATGATTTGCAGATTGTCGATGGTCATCTCGCCGAGCCCCAGGTCATAAGCGGCTTTGGTTGAGGCGATCTCCTCTGGTTTGAGGCCGAAGAGGGTGGTGGCGTAGGCATCGGCGGCTACCGGGTCTGCCGAGGCGATGACGGTGTTGCTTATTTGGACATCGTTCAGGCTGCCCCCCTGGGGACCGTTTCTGAGCAGCATCCTGGTGGCGTCGATGACTGTCAGGGTTGGCCGGACAACGGTGGCCAGATCAGCCAGTTTCTGCCCCAGGTTGAAGTGAAGTTTACCGCGGTTGCCGCCGATTACACCCATCGAGTTTTTCAGTCCCAGGGTCAGCCGACTCAGGCCGTGGTGCTTGGCCACCGGTACGTTGATGTAGCTGTCCGCTTCCAGGACATCCCGATAGATCTCCATCCGGGAAAGGGATTTGCCTCTTTCCAGGTCAACAGGGACAAACTTCCGCTGATCAATATGCTCAAGGGAAACTTTTTTGTTTTTCAGCCCTTTCAGGGTGTCTTCGATGCCGCTGTTTTTATAGCAGCGCCGCTGTTCGTTGCAGGTGCGATCAAAAACCTGCACTTTCGCCGCCCCCGCCTCCAAAGCGTGTTCCACCAGGGCTTTGACCACCAGTGGGTGGGTATTGGCTGCCTGCTCCGGTGAGCGGTCCCAGCCGATATTGGGTTTGATTACCACTTTATCCCCCGGCCGGATAAAGGCGTTCATGCCGTTCAGTGCTGCCAGAGTTTTTTCCACCAGCAAGCCGTAGTCGATGTCTTTGCCCACTGCCAGCCGGGAAGTGGACGATTGACCGGCAAAGGCTGTCGACACCCTGAAGCGGGGAATGGTGACCGTCAGGCCGGCGGTCCAGAGAAATACATGGTGCAAGAAGGTACGTCGATCCATGGCAGCCTCCGTTATCTATTGGGTTTTGTCTGCCGGGCAGCTGAATTTTTTTATCGCACCTTTGGTTTTTTTGACTTTTTTTATCAGTCCTTCAATGCCGGCCCGCGCGTCATTTTTTTATGAGGTGGGGCGTCCGGTGATGGTTCAAAGCGGTTTTGGGTGCCGGACGAATCACCTGGATGGTGATTCGCGGCGGACACCTCGGAGCCGGCCAGGAATGGCCGGCGAGAATGAGCGTGAACCATCACCGGACGCCCCACCCCTCACAACCATTGTACGCCAGAAATAATGTCGTGCAACGGTTGACATGAGAGGCTTTGCCTCTTACTATTATGGTCAGGATATGGCGATAGTATAATCATTATCTGTCGGATGTCAACGGTAAGAACGAAAGAGGGCATAACTATGAATGGTAGAAAAATCACCTCCCTGACCTTGGTGCTTTCGGGTATCTTACTCCTGCTCACCAGCATTATGCTCTACATCTCTCCCCACGGCCGGGTGGCCTACTGGACTGACTGGCACCTGTGGGGGATATCAAGACCCCAGTGGGGCAGCCTGCACATCAATCTTGGCCTGCTTTTTTTGCTGGCCGGGGTGCTCCACGCTTTTTACAACTGGAAGCCGATTATGGCTTATCTGAAAAACAAGGCTAGGGAGTTGAGAGTTTTTACCCTTCATTTCAACCTGGCTCTGGGACTGGTGCTGGTGGTCACCCTGGGAACTTATTGGGAAATGCCGCCCATGAGTTCAGTTATCGGGCTTGGCGATCTGATCACCGCCGTTGCTGACGAAAAATATGGTGAGCCGCCTTACGGCCATGCCGAACTTTCCTCGCTGAAAATGTTTGTTAAAAAGACAAATCTTGACTTGGAAAAGGCCAAGGAACTGCTGCAGGCAGCCGGAGTGGAACTGGCTGGTGACCAGCAGACCATCGGTGATTTGGCCAGAGCCAACAAGATGACTCCAAAAGCGTTATATGCGATCATGAAACCGGCGGAGATTAAAACCACCGGCATGGTATTTCCCGATGCTCCGGCCCCCGGTTTCGGCCGCCGGCTGCTGGCCGATGTCTGCGCCGAGTTCAACCTTGATCTTCCCACTGTGGTCCAGAGCCTGAAAGCCCAGGGGATGACCGTTGACCCGGCAGCCAGTATTATTGCCATTGCCGAGCGTAACGGGGTCAATCCCATGACTGTCTTTGAAATTCTCCGCCAGGTGGCAACTGGTTCATAGCGATGTGCCGGTGGGTGGAAAAGTTCAGGAGCGGCGGCCTGCAGGCCGCCGTTTTTTTATTGGCTGGGGAATGGCATAACAAAATGTTTGCGAGAAAAGGGGCTGCTTTGAGATCGCTGCCGGCTAGAATGTCTTACGGGTGTTGGCGATTCCTGTCTTGCTTTCATCGGCGGGAATGAAAACCGTGGAGCCATGAAAGTGGCATTGTTCGCAGAGGATCTTGTCTACTCCGCCCGCACCATGGCAGAAAGCGCAAGATTTCTGTAGATAGGGTGCATCGGCATTGAGGTGATGGATGTTGGAATTGCTGCTGATGTGGCAGCTGACGCATAATCCATCCATGGTCGGGTTGGTGCCTACTGTTATAAGTCCTTTTGCCGAGAGGATGATATCCTGGTTGTCAGGCGGGGTGGCTGAGAATATGATGTCGGCGTTGGGTGGTTTGCCGTTTACCGCCCGGCGGACCAGAAATGAGTTGGGCGAGCCGTGGGCCTCGTGGCAGTCGAGGCAGGAGAGGGTATAATTGGTCTGGTCGGCATAGAGCGCTTCATAGGGGGCTACAATGTCCCGTGAGGTGCTGCCGGTTGCTGGGTTGATGCCGTGCTTGTCGCCGCTGCTGCTCCAGTCAAGATGGTAGAGGTTGCGGCCCAGGGGCGTGCTGGTAATGGTGGTGCTGGTGTTGTGGCAGTCACTGCAGAAGGTGACAAAGTCCGGGGTCAGGGAGCTGTCCTCCGTGGCAGTGCCTCCTGGTTCATAACTGGGGGCTAGGGATATCACCGGCGGCTGATAGTCATAGTTGTCCATTCTTTCGCTGGCATCAGCTCCCCAGAGGCTGTTATGGTCCGTCGGCCGGGAGATGGCGGCTAAAGTAGGGTCGTCAGGATCAGAACAGTTGCGCTTGGCCAGATGGGGATTATGGCAGGCCAGGCAGGGGTTGGTGTCGCTGGTGAAATAGCTGCTGAACTGGGTTTGGGAAAAATCCCAAAGATCATAGAGGTTGTGATAGGTGTCCAGGTTGAAGGCCTCGAGAATTCCTGCTGGAGTGCCAACGGTTGAGCTGCCGAAGGTAGTGGCGTAGTCTTCGTTGGTGATCCCCCCGGATTGCAGGGAGCCGCTGCCGGTATGGCAGTAGAAGCAGAAGTTGTCATTCTGGTTGTAGGGATTGGCGGTGATGGTAGTGTCAAAGGTGTCGGCGAAGAGGGCATAGGGTGAAGGCCCGTTGAGAAGCGCCGGTGGTGAGGGTTCGGAACCGTCGATGCTGGCGTGCTGTTCGTGGCAGTGAACGCAGTTGCCGATGCAGTAGGGGGGGATGGCAACCCCTGTCCGTCGTACGCCGGCGGTGGCATGACCATGGGCGGAGTCGGCGTAGGGGCCGGCCGCAACAGGCGTGGTGATTATCGCAATGTTCAGGAAGGTTGCCAGTGAGCAAAAAAAGATCCAAAATTCTGCATGCTTGTGTGCCATGGTGATCACCTTATCGATGATAGAGATCGGCCTTGGTTGCTGCCTGGTAAAAAATTCACTAAGTGTAGCCGGTTGGTCGCTTTTTTTCAAGCGCTAATTGTTTTGCCTCGCAGGGCAGGCAGATGCTGCGATAATTAATGCTTGCCAAGTGCCAGCAGGGAGATTATAACGGCCTTTGCCGTTGGGCCGCGGTTTTTATGGTCGGCGTTGGTTCGAGGATGTCCGGGGTATGGTTCACGCCCATTCTCGCCAGCCATCCCTAGCCGGCTCCGAGGTGTCCGCCGCGAATCACCATCCGGGTGATTCGTTCGGCGGCCAAAACCGCTTTGAGCCATACCCCGGACATCCTTGGAGAAGAATGTTTTGTTTCCGGCTGCTGGACCGTCACCGGGTGCCGGGGGGGGGGGGACGCTGCTGACGAAATGATGACCGTGGAGACAATTTGCGGTCGATGAACTGCAATGAAGGAGAACAGATAGTCATGAGTACGGAACCGAACAAGATCATCTATTCCATGATCAAGGTCAGCAAGCGCTATGACAATAAGCCGGTGTTGAAAGATATCAGCCTGTCCTATTTTTACGGTGCCAAGATCGGCGTCTTGGGCCTGAATGGCTCGGGGAAATCAACGTTGCTGAGGATTCTCGCCGGGGTCGAGCAAGAATTTGACGGCCAGACCACCATCGCCCCAGGGCTGACGGTTGGCCTGCTGGAACAGGAGCCGAAGCTGGATGACTCCCTCACCGTCCGCCAGGTGGTGGAACAGGGTGCCCAGGAAACCGTCGATCTGCTGGCGGAATTCAATCGCATCAACGAACAGTTTGCCGAACCCATGTCCGATGATGAGATGGAAAAGCTCATCGCCCGCCAGGGACAGGTCCAGGAGAAGCTGGACGCTCTGGATGCCTGGGACCTTGACTCACGGCTGGAAATGGCCATGGATGCCCTCCGCTGTCCTCCCGGAGAGGCGGAAGTCAAGGTTCTGTCCGGCGGCGAGCGGCGGCGGGTGGCCTTGTGTCGGCTGCTGCTCCAGGAGCCTGATATCCTGCTGCTGGATGAGCCCACCAACCACCTGGATGCGGAAACGGTGGCCTGGCTGGAGCATCATCTGCAGCGTTACCAGGGGACGGTTATTGCGGTTACCCATGACCGCTACTTTCTCGATAATGTGGCTGGCTGGATTCTTGAACTGGACCGGGGCGAAGGGATTCCCTGGAAAGGCAATTACTCCTCCTGGCTGGAACAGAAGGAAAAACGTTTGGCCCAGGAGGAGAAGGAGGAGTCCAAACGGCGTCGGACCCTGCAGCATGAGCTGGAGTGGATCAGGATGAGTCCTAAAGGGCGGCATGCCAAAGCCAAAGCCCGCATCAAGTCGTATGAGGAGTTGCTGGGCAGCGCCGGGGAGCAGCGGACCAGGGATTTGGAAATCTACATCCCCCCCGGTCCACGGCTGGGGAAGATGGTGATTGAGGCGGATAGCCTTGCTAAAAGTTTCGGCGACCGTCTGCTGTTTGAAGGATTGACCTTTTCCCTGCCACCGGGGGGCATTGTCGGGGTCATTGGTCCCAACGGTGCCGGCAAAACCACCCTTTTCAACATGATTACCGGCAAGGAAAAAGCTGACAAAGGAACCATCCGCCTTGGCGAGTCGGTGAAGCTGGCCTATGTGGACCAGAGCCGTGATGACCTGAACCCTGAGGATAGCATTTGGCAGGCGATTGCCGGCGGGCAGGATATCATTCAGCTCGGCAGCCGGGAGATGAACTCCCGCGCCTATGTCGGCCGTTTCAACTTTTCCGGTGCCGAACAGCAGAAAAAAGTCGGGTTGATGTCAGGGGGGCAGCGAAACCGGGTCCACCTGGCCCGGATGCTCAAGGAGGGGGCCAACGTTATTCTCCTGGATGAGCCCACCAATGACCTGGATGTCAATACTCTGCGGGCCCTGGAAGAGGCACTGGAAAATTTTGCCGGTTGTGCGGTGGTGATCAGCCATGACCGCTGGTTTCTTGACCGGATTGCCACCCATATCCTTGCTTTTGAAGGGGACAGTCAGGTGGTCTGGTTTGATGGCAACTATTCCGACTATGAAGCCGATCGCAAGGCCCGCCTGGGAGCAGCGGCCGAGCATCCCCACCGGATCAAGTACCGTCACCTGACCAGGGAGTAATAAGCGATTGAAAAGCGCGGCAAGCCGCCAGGGTTCAGGCGGCTTGCGGTTTTGGCTGCCGGACGAATTACCCGGATGGTGCTTCGCGGCGGACACCTCGGAGCCGGCCACGGATGGCCGGCGAGAATGAGCGGCGGCCTGAACCCTGGCAGCTTGTTGACATAACCCCTGTGATTACGTTGTGCCGGTTTACCATGCCGGCACAACGATAGCAGGATGTAAAAAAGGCACCGGCCATAATGGCCGGTGCCTTTTTGGGGGAGGGGGGCTGTTGTCTCAGTCCTTCTGAAAGGCTTTGGCCGCCATGTCGATATCTTCCGGACAGAAAATGAACAGGGTTTTTCCTTCAGCCGGGGAAACCGAGCCATAGACATAGTTGATATTGATGCCCGCGTCACCGATCTTCTGGGCGGTGGCCGCCAGTGACCCGGGGTGGTTCTCCAGCTCAAGGGCCATCACCGGGGTAATCTCATAGAGATAGCCTCCCTGGGAGAGGAGGTCGAGGGTTTTGTCGGTGTCATTAACCAGCAGCCGGACCAGAGCGTAGTTTTCCGAATCCTTCTGGATCATGCCGTAACTGGCGGCGGTGGCATGGCGTTTCAGGGTTTTTCCCCGCGCTTTGAACAGCTCATTGACATAGCTGGTGGCATCCTGGATGGTGATGGCGTCAATATTGATCTTGTTTTCGGCCAGCATCAAGGTCAGCCTGGCCAGTTCTCCGGGGGCGTTTTTCAGAAAAAGGGAAATTTCCGTGCGAACCATATTCTACTCCTGGACTGCAAATGAATTTAGGCAAATGAATGATTATCCTAATACTTAAGCTGTTTCATGATTTGTTGTCAAGGGCAATAAGCATGATGATCATATTTTATTGCTGTCTGATGGGTTGGTTTTGGTGCTTGGTCAAAAAGAAGAGAGAAGATGAAGACAGGCGCAAGCGTAGTGATGCATATTTCCTCAAGAGACTATTATTGCCTGTGCTGCCTGAATTCTCTTCGCCACCATACCTGTGCGAGTGAACAACTCGTCATCTGCCAATAATTCCATTGCATTGTGAGCGGTTTTGCGGTATTCTTCAACATACAAACGGGTCCTTCTCAATAAGGGGCCCGCTTTTTTTATTGCCGCTGCCCCCGCAAGGGATCGGCGGAATGTTCGGAGAGGTTTGCAGGGTGAGCAGGCAACATACAAAAGAGGTGAATCGGCGGCGGACGTTTGGCATTATCAGCCATCCTGATGCCGGGAAAACAACCTTGACCGAAAAACTGTTGCTGTTTGGCGGTGCCATCCAGCTGGCCGGGGCGGTAAAGTCGCGCAAGGCGTCCCGGCACGCCACCAGTGACTGGATGTCCGTGGAACAGGAACGTGGCATTTCGGTGACTACTTCCGTAATGCAATTCAACTACCGCGATCTGGAGATCAACCTCCTGGACACCCCCGGTCACCAGGATTTTTCCGAAGATACCTACCGGGTGCTGACTGCGGTTGACAGTGCTTTGATGGTGATCGACAGCGCCAAGGGGGTGGAGCCCCAGACCAAGAAACTGATGGAAGTCTGCCGGATGCGCAACACCCCCATCATTACCTTCATCAACAAGCTCGACCGGGAGGGCATGACTCCTCTGGACCTGCTGGCGGATATCGAGAACAGCCTGCAGATTGAGTGCGCCCCCCTCTCCTGGCCCATCGGTATGGGGAAGAATTTCAAAGGGGTCTACAACCTCTACCGCAAGGAGCTTCTCCTCTACGCCCCGGGTCGTGATAGCAGGGCGCAGGGCGGAGTGGCGATCAGCGATCTTAATAATCCCCTGCTGGATGAACTGCTGGGCCGTCAGGCGGATGAACTGCGGGAGGAGATTGAACTGCTGGAAGGGGCGGCCAATCCCTTTGAACTGGAACACTATCTGAAAGACAACCAGACGCCGGTCTTTTTCGGCAGCGCCATCAATAATTTTGGCGTCCGGGAACTGCTGGATGCTTTTGTGGAGATGGCTCCGGTTCCGGGGCCTCGAATGGCCCGTGAGCGGGAAGTATCGCCCCTGGAGGAGTCTTTTTCAGGTTTTGTCTTTAAAATCCAGGCCAATATGGACCCCGCCCACCGCAATCGCATCGCGTTTCTGCGCATCTGCTCCGGTACTTTCAAGCGGGGTATGAAAGTGATGCACCACCGTCTGGGCAAAGAGGTGACCATTGCCAACGCCATTATCTTTATGGCCCAGAACCGGGCCAACGTCGAGGAGGCCTATCCCGGTGATATTATCGGCATCCACAACCATGGGACGATCAAAATCGGCGATACCTTTACTGATGGCGAGTTGCTCAAGTTCACCGGCATCCCCAATTTTGCCCCGGACCATTTCCGCCTGGTGCGGCTGAAAAACCCCTTGAAGGTGAAACAGCTTCAGAAAGGACTGACCCAGCTGGCTGAGGAAGGGGCGGTGCAGGTTTTCCGTCCCCTGGTGGGTGGTGACTACATTCTCGGGGCGGTGGGGATGCTCCAGTTTGAGGTGACCATGGCCCGCCTCAAGGCCGAGTATGGCGTTGATGCCGTGTATGAACCGACCGCCCATGTGACGGCCCGCTGGCTGGCCTGCGGTGATAAAAAGAAGTTGGATGCCTTTGTCAAGAGCAAACAGACGATGCTCGCCCGTGACGCTGAAGGCTATCTGACGTACCTGGCTCCAAGCCAGTGGCGGCTGGATATCGACCGGGAGGACTGGCCCGATATTGTCTTCAACAAGACGAGGGAGCATGACTGATTGCCGGCAAACCATTGACTGCTGTTGTCGGTTCATTTGGGAGGGTTGCCGACGATAGCGACAAAATCCCCCCAATAAGCGGGAAATAGCCCATTTTTTTGTTCAGTAAGCCGGGAGATCACCTTCCCGGTTTTTTTTATACTGATGAAATTTCTTTTAAATTCGAGTAGTTAGAGGGAATATTTCTTTCTGGTTGCCGCTGGCATCGGCATTGCATTACACCCATGTGATATGAGTAATTGCCATGGGGGATCGTGCTGATGATGCCGAATATTGAAAAGCTGCGGATGATGCTGGATCATTTTCCGGATAAGGTTTCGGTTCAGGACAGTCAGCGTCGGGTGATTTTCACCAACTGGACAAAACCGGAATGTTTCCAGAACGGTGCGAGCGCTGACCATCCCTATTGTTACAATATCTATATGAATGCCACTACCCCTTGTAAAAACTGCATTTGGGACAAGTTGATGGCCACCGGCGAACCTCAATGGGGATATAAAAAATATCTGAATGATGGCAAAATCAGGGAGGTCTACTCCTATCCGCTTGATACAGGCACCGGCAAAGTTGATTATGTTGTCCAGCATATTCGTGAGCTGGATGCACCGTTTATGGCTGGTGATGTGCGGAATGCCCTGCAGTGTGAACTGAAGGAGACGCTGGAGAAAATTTTCGCCGCCATTTTTGTCTAGCCACCCCTGCCGATTTTCTGAAGCTCCAGCCTTTTCATCGCGCTTCACCGCCATTGTTGTAGCGTATGGCAAGTCCCGCCTTCCTTTTTTCTGACAGCGGATTTCCCCCTTGTCCTGTACCTTCATGGTGCCTTTCCCGGCCGACCAGTCGCATGTGTCTGGTCGGCTCAATACGGATTTTTCCTCCCAGAGTGCTCATATCGCCTTAAAACCCTTAAAGAGATTATTTTTATCTTCTTTTGACTTGACAAATGTGATGATGTTTACTAGTGTTTTATAAATCAAAGGTTATCTTGTTGTTGCATTGGATGCTAACCGGTTCTTAAGGAGGTAGTCATGGCGGAAAAAGTAAATGAAATTTATCGGTGCGAGATCTGTGGTAATATGGTGGAAATTCTTCATTCAGGAGTTGGTGAGATTATCTGCTGCAACGAGCCCATGGGTCTGCTGGAGGCTGGGGTTGTGGATGCTGCCAGGGAGAAGCATGTCCCGGTGATTGAGAAAGAGGTCGGTGGCTACCGGGTAAAGGTTGGCAGTGTCGCCCACCCCATGGAAGAAAAACACTATATTGCCTTTATTGAACTACTTGCAGACGGCAAGGTGTACCGTCAGGAGCTCAAGCCCGGCGACGCGCCGGAGGCCTTTTTTGCCATTGACGCAGCCCAGGTGGAAGCCCGGGAATACTGCAATATCCATGGCCTGTGGAAGGCCTAGAACTGCAGCGTAGAACCTTGTTGATCGATAGATGCACAATAAATAAGCCCGGCTGATATGCATATCAGCCGGGCTTATTAGTGCGTTGGAAAACCCTGTGTTTAAGCACCATCCAGGCCGCCGTGTTCCATCTGCTGGAACCACTGGGCCGGATCGATGAAGTAGGCTTCGGTGTCCTTTAAGGATGCCAGATGTTCAGCTTCAATGCTGGCCAGCAGGGCGAAAAAGGCCTTTTCCTTCTTATCGTCAGAGGCATCGCGAAGTTTTTCATAGAACATTACTCCTTCTGCTTCAAAGGCAATGGCTTTGCGCACCGCTTCGAGGTCGTCATCATCTCCCGGCTGCATCGTATCAACCTGCTCCAGGACCCCCTTCAACGTGTTGCTCAAGTTCGAGTTGGCAACGGTCAGCGGTACGGTTGCCGGCCATTGTTCCTGCCGCTGCCACTTTTCCTGCAGTTGTTTAAGCCGTTCATAGTGCTCCAGTTCCTCATCGGCAATCTGCTTGAACATTGCTTTGCCAACCGGGTTCGTGGTGCGTTCAGCATGCTTGAGATAGAATTCCCGTTCGGTCATTTCGTTGTTCAGGGCAATCTCCAGGGCGTTTAACCGTTTTTCTTCCATCCTCTCCTCCTTTGACTATGGTGATAACCGGCGGCCATGGTTGGCCCGGTTATATGTTTCCTTGCGTGTCCTCTAAAGCATTGACAAGCCAGTGTCAATGCTAACAACTATAGCAGATCGGACTTGTGTCTGTCCAAAAAATGTTGGTGTCTTTTATGGCGGGTGGTTGTGTTGAGGCGTCAATGAGGTTCCGAAGACCTGGAAAGAGGGACATTCATTGTCCATTAATAGTAATGATAGTTAATAATATCAATAGAATAGACGGTTTTTGGTGGTCATTTCTGGTGGATATAGGGATTGACAAAATGGCCATAGTTGGGTAGGAAAGATCGCATGTATCCGGTTATTAAAAGAGAGTTATGCAGCCTTTGCGGCACCTGTGTAGAGGTTTGTCCCTCCGAAGTCTTTGCCTGGCAGGATGATGCGCCGCTGGTTGTCGCGCCCGAAGAGTGTATTGAGTGCAGCGCCTGTGTGGATAATTGCCCTTCATCGGCAGTTGTTCTGGTGGAATAAGGGGGGTATCTGGTGAAGCACTGTTCTTTTCGCGGGGAGGGTCGGGAAACCCTGACTGTGCTGCTCGCCAGCGGTTTTTTTGTCGGGGCAGTACCGGTGGCTCCGGGCACCTTTGGTACCCTGGTGGCCGTTCCCTTGTGGTGGCTGGCCGGCTTCCTTTCACCGGCCGCTTTTTTTCTCTTGCTGCTGGGGGTTGTCATCCTGGCTGTCTGGGTGGCGGCTGAGACTGAGAAGATTCTGCAGGTGCCCGACAGCGGTGTTATTGTGATTGATGAGATCGTCGGTTTCCTGGTGACCACGGCCTTGCTGCCCTTTACGTGGCCGACCTTGATTGCCGGTTTCCTGCTGTTTCGTTTTTTTGATATTCTTAAACCCTTTCCCGTCTGCTGGGCGGAGGAAAAACTGGCCGGCGGGTGGGGAATTGTTGCCGACGACCTGCTGGCCGGGGTTATGGCCCATGCGGTCTTACGCCTGATCATGCTGATGATGGGCTGAAGGATGCCTGAATACCAACTGGCTGCCTTGTTGCAGCCTCGATTGTTGTGGCTGGCGGTGGCGGAATCATGTACCGGTGGCCTGATTGCCCACCGGATTACCAATGTCCCGGGCAGTTCGGCCTATTTTGAGCGCGGTCTGGTGACCTACAGCAACCGCGCAAAAATCGATCTGCTTGGTGTTTCGGATGAACTTTTGCAGCGTTGTGGTGCGGTTAGTGCCGAGGTTGCTGAAGCGATGGCCGCCGGCCTGATGGTCCGCACCGGCGCTCAGGCGGTACTGGCAGTTACCGGGATTGCTGGTCCAGGTGGCGGTTCCGGGGCCAAGCCGGTTGGCTTGGTGTATGTTGCCGGTGCCGTTGACGGCCTTGTTGCCGTTGAACGGCACCACTTTAAGGGCGACCGCCTGCAGGTGAAAGAACAGGCGGCCCAAAAGGCCCTGGAACTGCTGGTCCGGCTGCTGGCTGGCAGTGAGTCCGGCTCATGAGACTTTTTCTGGCGGTTGATTTGCCGGATGTTCTGCTTCAGAAGATCACGGATGGTATCCGCCAGCTGCAGGAGCTGGCTGGTGGATTGGGAAATTTCCGCTGGGTGGCGTCTGGAAATATGCATCTGACCTTGAAATTTCTCGGGGAAATGACTGATTCCCAAACAGAAATGCTGATTGACTGTTGTGCTGCCGGCTTCAGGCTGGGGAACGTTACGCTGACACTTGGAAAAACCGGTTTTTTTCCTTCTGCCGTCCGGCCGCGGATCTTCTGGCAAGGGTTTGCTGCCGGTGCTGAGGCGCTGCGGATGATGGCTGCACAGGCGGATGAGTGCGCCGCCCGGGTGGGGGTCCCCCGGGAAGGTCGCTCCTATGTTCCCCACCTGACCCTGGCCAGGATCAAACAGGTGCGCACCAGTCACAGGAGTGCTTTTCGCCGGTTTCAGCAGGTGGCTGAGAATCTGCTGCCGGTGGGCGGGGAATTTTTTGTCGGCGAAAGTGTTTTGTATGAAAGCCGATTGACCTCCTTGGGAGCGGAATACCGCCGGCTGGCTATTTTCCCCATGGAACAGTAATTGTGCAACAACTAAAAGTAATGTTTTTCAACAGAGTGTAATGAAACAGGCGGGGTGAAAAGATGGGTGCTATGGATGCCAATAAGAACAAAGCCATGGATATGGCTGTCAGTCAGATCGAGAAAGAGTACGGCAAGGGTTCCATCATGCGTCTGGGTGATGAGGGGGTTGTCAAAAATATCGCGGTTATTCCCACGGGAGCGTTGAGTTTGGATATCGCTCTGGGAGTTGGGGGTATTCCCCGGGGGCGGGTGGTCGAGATTTACGGTCCCGAGTCGTCGGGAAAAACCACCCTGGCCCTGAGTATTGTCGCCCAGGCCCAGAATAAGGGTGGGGTTGCCGCATTTATCGATGCTGAACATGCCCTTGATGTGAGCTACGCCCGCAACCTCGGGGTTAACACGGAAGAGCTGCTGGTTTCCCAGCCCGACCACGGTGAACAGGCGCTGGAGATTGCTGAAATCCTGGTGCGCAGCGGGGCCATTGATATCGTGGTGGTGGATTCGGTGGCCGCCCTGGTGCCCCGGGCTGAAATCGAAGGTGATATGGGCGATTCCCATATGGGTCTCCAAGCCCGGCTCATGTCCCAGGCCCTGCGCAAGCTGGTGGCCGCCATCAGTAAATCGAAAAGCTCGGTTATTTTTATCAACCAGATCAGGATGAAGATCGGGGTGATGTTTGGTAACCCTGAAACCACCACCGGCGGCAACGCGTTGAAATTTTATTCCACCATCCGGATGGACATCCGCAAAACCGGGACCATTAAAAAAGGTGATGCCATTCTCGGCAATACAACCCGGGTGAAAGTGGTGAAAAACAAGGTGGCGCCGCCCTTCAAGGAAGCTGCTTTTGACATTATCTATGGCCAGGGAATATCGCGGGCTGGAGATGTGCTGGATCTGGCGGTCAAATGTGATATCGTCGAGAAAAGCGGGTCGTGGTATGCCTATGGCGGTGAGCGCCTGGGGCAGGGTCGTGATTTTGTCAGGGAATACCTTCAAGAAAATCAGCAAATTCTCGATACTATTGAACAGGAGGTGAGAGCTTTTCACCATATCCCGCCAGTTGGCGGTGAAAACAATCCTGAGCCAGAAAAGGATAAGGAATGAATGGTATCGATGAAATTCTGAAAACGGCTATGGGCTACAAGGCCTCTGATATCCATCTGAAGGTCGGTGATCCGCCCATCGTCCGGGTTGATGGTCAGCTCTATCCCCTGAAAAACTTTCCCCGCCTCGACGGGCCGGCTCTGAAAGAGATGGCCCAGGGGATCATGGGGCCGCTGGAAAAGGAGCGGTTTGCCGATTTTCATGAGGTGGATTTTGCTTATGGGGTTTCCGGCCTTGGCCGATTCCGGGTCAACGTCTATCAACAGCGGGGCACGCCGGTGATGGTGCTGCGGTCGATTGCCTTTGATATCCCCACGTTTGAGGATCTCAATCTGCCGCCGGTCATTGCCCGGCTGGCGGGGGAAACCAATCGAGGCATGATCCTGGTGACCGGGACCACCGGCTGCGGCAAAAGTACTACCCTGGCCTCAATGATCGACTCCATCAACCGGACACGCAGCGTCAATATTATCACCATTGAGGATCCCATAGAATACCTCCACCATGACCGCCTGAGTATTGTCAGTCAGCGGGAGGTGGGCTTTGATACCAACTCCTTTTCCCTCGCCCTGCGGTCAGCGCTGCGCCAGGATCCCGATGTTATCCTGGTGGGGGAGATGCGTGATCTTGAAACCATAGAAATCGCCCTGACGGCGGCGGAGACCGGGCATCTGGTGCTCAGCACCCTGCATACGGTTGATGCCCTGGAAACCATCAATAGGATTGTCTCAGTGTTCCCGCCCTACCAGCAGACCCAGATTCGCCTGCAGTTGGCTGGCATTCTGAAAGGTGTCGTTTCCCAGCGGCTTATTCCGCGCAAGGATGGCAAAGGGCGGGTGCCGGCCGCCGAGGTGCTGGTGTCTACAGCCCGTATCAGGGAATGTATTGCCGAAAAGGGCAAAACCCTGGAAATCAGGGATGCCATTAGCACGGGTCATACCATTTATGGGATGCAGTCTTTCGACCAGTCGCTCTTTAACCTGTTCAAACGGGGAATGATCACCTATGACGAGGCCCTGCGACAGACCAGCAACCCGGATGATTTTGAATTGAAGGTAAAGGGTATCTCCGGTTCCGACAGTTCTTGGGACGAGTTTGGTGAGGAAACGCCGGCAGCAGAGGGGGACGGCGGTCTCAAGGAAGATGTGGAGCGCTTTGGCAGCTGATTCAAATGGTTATGGATGCCTATCGTAAAGCCCAGGATCTGCTGGCCCGCCGGCCTCATTTTGTGGCGGAGTTGCGAAAAAAACTCCAGACCCGTGGTTTCCCGGCAGAGGATGTTGAAGCGTCGCTCGGCAGGCTGATGGAGCTGGGCTACCTTGATGATCTTGCCCATGGACGTCAGTTGGCCCGGGAATACCTCTGGCGTCGTGGCTACGGTCGGCTGATGATCATCCAGCGGCTGCGACGGAAAGGGGTGGAGCCTTCTCTTGCCCGCCGGATTACTGATGAGCTTTTTGCAGCTGTTGCACCGGTAGAACTGGAAGAGCTTTTCTCCCGGTTGGTTCCTAAAGCCGGCAGGGATCTCTATGCTTATCTTTACCGCCGGGGTTTTCTCCCCGAGGAGATTGAACCGTTTGTTGCTCGAAGTCGGCAAGAGGATGTGCAGGATAACCCGTAACTTGTAAAAAAACAATGATGCTGTAGATGATGGTTCACGCTCATGCTCGCCGGCCGTCCCTGGCCGACTCCGAGATGTCCGCCGCGGATCGCCATCCAGGTAACCCAGCAGGCGCCCAAGACCGCTTTGAACCAAAACTCGGACATTCTGCTCTACTGTAAAGATGAAGCTTTTACGAAGCTGTTAAGATTGATGTGAATAAGGAGACTACCATGACCGGAAATGAGATTCGCCAGAAATTCCTTGCATTTTTCCAGGAGCATGACCATGCCATCGTCAAAAGCTCCGGTCTCATTCCCCTTAATGACCCCACCCTGCTGTTTACCAACGCCGGCATGAATCAGTTTAAGGATGTTTTTCTCGGTCTGGAGAAAAGGGATTACCAGCGGGCTACCACGGCCCAGAAATGTGTTCGGGCTGGCGGCAAGCATAATGATCTGGAAAATGTGGGCCGGACAGCCCGTCACCATACTTTTTTTGAGATGCTGGGCAACTTCTCGTTCGGTGACTATTTCAAGGAGGGGGCGATCAGGTATGCCTGGGAGTTTCTCACTGTCCGCATGGGGCTGCCCACCGATAAACTATGGGTTACCGTTTTTCGTGATGATGATGAGGCCTATGACCTGTGGAAAGAGATGATCGGGGTGCCGGCCGATCGTATTGTCCGGATGGGCGAAAAGGATAATTTCTGGGCCATGGGCGATACCGGTCCCTGCGGCCCCTGTTCGGAGATCCTCATTGACCAGGGCGAGGAGATGAGCTGCGGTGACCAGTGCGGTATCGGCCTGTGCGAGTGTGACCGCTATCTGGAGATCTGGAACCTGGTGTTCATGCAGTACAACCGGGATGCCGCTGGGGTTATGAATCCGCTGCCCAAGCCGAGCATCGACACCGGTATGGGGCTGGAGCGGCTGGCTGCAGTGGTCCAGGGGGTGAAAAGCAACTACGATACCGATCTGCTCCGGGGAATTATCGCCGCCGGTGAAAAGCTTGCCGGCAAAACCTATGGTGAGGATGCCGACCATGATGTGTCCCTGCGGGTGCTGGCCGATCACAGCCGGGCGACCGCTTTTCTGATTGCCGACGGCGTGCTGCCCTCCAATGAAGGGCGTGGGTATGTCCTGCGGCGGATCATGCGCCGCGCCGCCCGCCACGGGAAGCTTTTAGGCATCCATGAACCGTTTCTCTACCGCCTGGCGGAGACGGTGGCCGATCAGATGCAGGAGGCCTATCCCGATCTGGCGGAATCGCTGCCTTTTGTCACCCGGGTGATTGAAAATGAGGAGAAACGGTTTGGCGAAGCGCTGGACCGGGGACTGAAGATCCTTGATGAGGAGCTGGCCAAACTGCGGCAGAATGGGGAGCGGGTGCTGTCGGGTGAGGTGGTCTTCCGACTCTACGACACCTTTGGCTTTCCGGTTGACCTGACCGAGGATATTGTCGAGAAGGAGCAGGTGAGCCTTGATCATGCCGGCTTTGAGGCCCAGATGGAGGCCCAACAGGAAAAGTCCCGCCAGTCCTGGAAAGGCTCAGGCGAAGAGGCGGTGGGTGAAGTCTATAAAAAACTGGCCCAGGAGGGGATTGCCACTGAGTTTGTCGGCTATGACCGTTTTCAGGAGAGCGGCAAGGTATTGTGCCTCCTGAAGGACGGGGAGCAGGTGTCCCGGGCCACTGTTGGCCAGCAGGTGGAGATTATTTTTGACCGGACGCCGTTCTACGGTGAATCCGGCGGCCAGGTCGGCGACCAGGGGCGTGGCGATGGTGATGGCTTTGTGCTTGATATTAAAGCCACCAGCAAGCCGCTGGAGGCGATCTTCGTCCACCATGCGGTGGTCACCGAAGGTTCCCTGGCCCTGGGGGATTCCTGTCGGCTGACCGTCTCCGAAGAGGAGCGGCTGGCGATCCAGCGCCACCATTCGGCCACCCACCTGCTGCAGGCCAAACTCCAGCACGTTCTTGGTGAGCATGTCAAACAGGCCGGTTCCCTGGTTTCCGCCGAGCGGCTGCGGTTTGACTTCAGCCATTTTACCGCCCTGACCGACGAGGAACTGCTGCAGGTGGAAGCTTTGGTCAACCGGGAGATTATGGCCAATCTGCCGGTTTCCACCGAAATCACCACCATGGAGGAGGCGGTCGGCAAGGGGGCGATGGCCATCTTTGGCGAGAAGTACGGCGACCAGGTGCGCATGGTGGCCATGGGCGGTGCCAGTGTTGAGCTGTGCGGCGGTACCCATGTGGGCCGCACCGGCGACATCGGTTTTTTCAAGATTATTTCTGAAAGCGGCATTGCCGCCGGCGTCCGCCGGATTGAAGCCCTGGCCGGCATGGAAGCCTGGCGCCAGGTGGTCCAGGAGGAAAAAATTCTCAAGCAGACGGCGGCAATGCTCAAAGGCGCACCGGCTGAAGTACCGGAAAAGATCACCCGCCTCCAGGAGCAGTTCAAGGAGCAGCAGCGGGAGATCGCCCGCCTGAAGGACAGGCTGCGGGCCGGACCGGCAACCCAGGAACAGGGAGCAGCAGCCCTGGAAACAGTCAATGGTATTCCTCTTTTGGTTTCCCGGGTGGAGTGCGACGACCCCAAAGAGATGCGCCAGATCATGGATGTTTACAAACAGAAGAATCCCACCGGCATTACCGTTCTGGGGGCGGTGGCCGGCGGCAAGGCCCTGCTCATCGCCCATGTGGCTGATTCCTGGCAGCAGCAGCATCCGGCCGGGAAAATCATTGCCCATCTGGCGGCCATGGTCGGCGGCAAGGGCGGCGGCCGGCCGGAACTGGCCCAGGCCGGCGGCCCGGAGGTCAACAAGCTGGATGAGGCCCTGGCACAGGTGAAGGAGCTGATGGGGTAACCTTGTTGTCTTAAAGGAATTGGTTTGAAAAAAAGGGAGCCACTGGTAGTGGCTCCCTTTTTTATGGCTTCAGCCTTTAGACGGTTATAGACAGATAGTTCTATCTCTATAGTACCATAGATGCATAGATGATTTATTGTATAAAGAAAAAAAGTACATAGTATGGGTAATTAAATTAATTTATTATCTCTATC